>DASXRB010000382.1:0-1844 GCA_036506875.1 Kribbellaceae bacterium
ACCGCCCAAGCAGACGGTGCTGACCGTCCCAACGAGCTTCGCCTCCCAGAACCCGACCCGCGCCTACGACGCCTACCTGTACGACAGCGTGGTGGACGGGACCGCTGCCTACGACCACGCCATCCTGGTCCGCGCCGCCGCCGGCAAGGACGGCAGCCAGCGGTCCGCGGACCTGGCAGTGGGCGACTTCCAGGAGGTCAAGCTGCGCGGCGCGGACGGTCTGATCGGCGCGCGGGCCGGGCAGACCGCCGGGTTCTACGTGAAGCTGATCACCCTGGCCGGCGACCTGTCGAAGTTCAAGCTCTACTTCACCTCGGTCGAGCGGGTGATCGCGAGCTGCGCCACGGCCGCTTGCAACGCCCTGCCCCCAGGTGGCCCTGGCGAGGACCGGCTTGAGAAGCATCTGGCCGACGACTTCCCGACCGCGGTGTCGGCCGACTTCGCGCCGCTGGAGGCCCGCATCATCGACGAGGACACCTATGTCCAGCAGGGCCGCGACCTGGAGAAGCGCTACGGCGATGCGGTGCTCGACTTCGTCCTGGGCACGTTGCAGCCCGACACCGACCTGGCGCTGGTCGGCTACCCGGTGACCGACGAGTTCTCGCACCAGTTCATGGGCCTGGTCACCCCGACCGACATCGACGGCGACCCCAACCCGTTCTTCGACGACCTGAACGGGGACGGCGTCAAGGACAACCGGGTAGCGATCCGCGAGGGCTACATCCGCAGCGCCTACGCCGAGGCGGATGCCAAGCTCGCTCGGGCCCGCAAGCTGCTGGGCGGCAACCCGACCACCTTTGCCTCCTCCGACCACGGCTTCGCGCCGCAGTGGCTGGCGGTCAACGCTGGCAAGGTGCTGGCCGACGCCGGCCTGCAAGGCGCCGAGCAGCCCAGCAACTGCCGCGCGGCGGCGTCCGGGGTGACCAAGGCCAAGGCCTGCTTTGCCGGTGGGACCGCGCAGATCTACGTCAACCTGGCCGGCCGCGACCCCGGCGGGGTGGTCCCCGCCGGCGACTACGAGACTGTGCGCGACCAGATCATCAGCGCCTTCCAGCACTTGAGCGACCCGTCCGACCCCGGCAAGCGGGTCATCGCCAAGGTCATGCGAAAGGAGGAGTTGCGCGACGTCGACGGCAGCGACTCGCTGCACCCCTCCCGCAGCGGCGATCTGGTCGTGGTCGCGCGGCCGCCATACCAGTTCGACGCGGCCACGCTGGGCAAGGCGATCGCGCCGTCGCAGTTCTTCGGCCAGCACGGCTACCTGCCGGACCTGGTCGACCTGGCCCACAACGTCAACATGCGCGGCACCTTCGTCGCCGCAGGCCCAGGCGTTCGCCACCAGGACCCGCTTGAGGGCGTGCGCGCTATCGACCTCGCCCCGACGCTGGCGTTCTTGCTCGGCATCCCTGGCCCCCAGAACGCCCGAGGCCGGATCCTCTACCAGCTGCTGGCGCAGCCGGGGCCGTTCAAAGAGGTCACGATCCTCGACATCAGCGACTACCACGGCCAGCTCGTGCCGCTCTCTGAGGCGGCCGACAACCTCACAGGTGGTGGTTCGGCCAACCCGACCTTCACGATCGGCGGCGCCGCCTTCCTCAAGCCGTGGTTCGATCGCTACCGGGCCGAGGCCCCCAACGGCTCCATCACCGTGGCGGCCGGCGACTCGGTCGGTGCGACCCCGCCGATCTCCAGCTTCTTCGGGGACACGCCCACCATCGAGCTGATGAACCAGATGGGCTTCAGCGCCGACGGGCTTGGCAACCACAACTTCGACCGCGGCCAGACCTACCTGCGGACCACGCTGATCCCGCTGGCCAACTTCCCCTACCTGTCGGCCAACATCG
>DASXRB010000383.1:0-2110 GCA_036506875.1 Kribbellaceae bacterium
TGACCCGCCGCTTCGACCTGTCGGAGTTCGACGCCCGCCCCCGCCGCACCGATCGCCCGGCGGCCTGAACCCCCGCGCAATTCGCCGGGTGAACCATCGGAGGTGCGGGTCCACCCCGCGCACAACCCGCGCACACCATCCGCCGGCATGGTGGACCCGGCGAATTGCGTTGCCGGGTCCGGTCGGCGGCAGGCACCGGTTGACCGAGCGTGACACGCTTGATGTAACATTCGATGTGTCACATCATGGCCGGAGGAGGTCGCTGGATGGGTGTCGCGGACATCGCCGTGCCTATGCACGGGATAGGCGGGCGGGGTGACCTGCCCGTGCCGCTGTGGCTCGCGATGTACTCCGCCGGCGCGGCCGTCGCCGTCTCCTTCTTCGCCCTCGCCGCCTTCTGGACCCGCCCGCGCTTCGAACCTCATTCCGTTGATCGGGCCCTTGTGACCCGGCGTGTCGTCGCTCGTCGGTCCCTTGTGACCGCGGTCGCTGACGCGCGGGTGACGCGGTGGTTGCTCAAGGCAACTGGGTTGCTCGCGCTCGGCGCGCTGCTGGTGACGGCCTGGGCCGGGAGCGACTCGGCGGCGGACAACCCGGCTCCGACCTGGTTCTACGTGTGGATGTGGGTCGGGATCATCCCGGTGTCGCTGCTGTCCGGGCCGGTCTGGCGGCTGGTCAACCCTTTGCGCACGTTGTCCGCGGCCGGCCGGTGGATGCTGCACAGACCGGACGGGTTCCGCCCGCTGCCGAGCGGGATCTCGGTGTGGCCGGCGGTGGCCGGCCTCGCGGTCTTCGTGTGGCTCGAGCTCGCGGTACCGGACAGCTCCGGGCCGCGCGTCGTGGCGATCTTCGCCACGTCGTACACGGTCCTGAACGTTGCGGCCGGCATCGTTCTCGGGCCTGGCTGGTTCCGGGCAGGGGACGCCTTCGAGGCGTACGGCGAGCTGCTGGCCAAGGCGAGTCCGTGGGGGCGTGACCGGGATCGCCGGGTCGTGCTGCGGAACCCGCTCGGCGGACTCGCGACGGTGCGGCCCTCCGCCGGCCTGGTGGTCCTGGTCTGCGTCCTGCTCGGGTCGACCGCGTTCGACGGGATCAGCCGGTGGTCGGTGTGGGCGAACGCGGCCGCCGGCCTCGGCCGGGGCGGGCATCTCGGTGTCTACACCGCCGGACTGGTCGCCGCGATCATGGGCGTCGGCACGGTCTTCGTCGTCGCCGCGCACGCGGGCGGTGCGGGCCGGCTGACCGGAGGCGCTGCGCGCCGGGTCGCGGGTGGCGGACGGCCCGGGTCCGGACCGGCCGGCAGCGGTGGGGTGCCCGGGCTGTTCGCGCACTCGCTGGTGCCGATCGTGATCGGGTACGCGATCGCGCACTACTTCTCGTTCGCGGTGTTCCAGGGCCAGGCCGGGGTGCTGCTGGCCTCCGACCCGCTCGGCCGGGGGTGGGACCTACTCGGCCTGACCGGCGCGAGGATCGACTACGGCGTGGTGAGTACGTCGTTCATCGCGGGGGTCCAGGTCGGCGCGATCGTGGTCGGGCACGTGCTCGGCGTGGTCTCGGCGCACGACCGGGCGACCGCGGTGTTCCGCCGCAAGCAGCTGCGGCATGCGCAATACCCGCTGCTCGCGGCCATGGTCGCCTTCACCGCCGGCGGCATCGCGCTGGTGTCCGGCTCGTGACCGCCCTGCACCTGGGCGGCATCCCCGAGCTCGCGATGGCGCTCGGCCCGTTGCTCCTGATCGCGGTCTTCGTGATGATCGCCCGCCGTGCCGAGTCCACCGACGAGGACGCGTACGACGAGGACGAAACGCTCACCGAGCGCGGGTAAGCCGCTCTAGCCATGGTCCGAAGGGCCCGATGAACGACGACACGCCGGGTCGCAAGGGCCCGACGAACGTGTTGGGGTTACAGGCGGTTGCGCACGACGGACCGCCCGTCGGCGGTCGTCACGCGATCGACGGACCCGGTGACCCCGTTGTGCGTGTTGTGGCGCAGCGGTACCGCGTCCGTCACCGCGAAGGACACGTCAGCCCGCCGGGCGCAGCGAGGACGGGTCGATGCCGAGCTCCTCGCCGACGGCGGTCTCGATCTCGCGGCCCATCGCCTCGCGGAA
>DASXRB010000384.1:0-1916 GCA_036506875.1 Kribbellaceae bacterium
CGGCTGGCCTACACCGCGCTGGACGGGGACCCGCGGGTGATCCCGATCGCGTTCCTGTGGGACGGGTCGCGGCTGGTGCTCGCCACGGTGCCGAAGTCGGCGAAGGTCGCCGCGCTGCGCGAGAACCCGCGGGTGGCGATCACGATCGACACCGAGGGCCAGCCACCGCGGGTGCTGCTGATCCGCGGCGCCGCGAGCGTCGAGCTGGTCGACGGCGTGCCGGACGAGTACCTCGCGGCGTCCCGCAAGCTGATGACCGAGGAGCAGTACGGGCCGTGGGAGGCCGGGGTCCGGGCGCTGTACCAGCAGATGGTGGTCATCCGGATCACGCCGGACTGGGCCAAGCTGCTGGACTTCGAGACCACGATCCCGAAGGCCGTCGAGGACATCGTCAAGGCGCTCGGCGACCCGCGCTGACACACTGGCGCGATGACTGCGACCGCACAGCGTTCCTGGTGGGGCTGGGGCAACGTCTCGGAGGCGGTCCGCGGCGCGGAGCGGGACGCGCTCGTCGCCCGGGTCCGCGGGCTGCTCCCGGACGCCGGCCTGACCCCGCACGACCCGCCGGACGTCGCGTCCCTGCACGTCCCGGCGCCGCGGGTGGCCCCGCCGGCCTCACTGGCCGGACTCTGTACGACGGACACCGAGGACCGGCTGGCGCACGCCCGCGGCCAGGCGTACCGCGATGTCGCCCGCAACCTCGCCGGCGACGTCGGTGAGGTGCCCGACCTGGTCGTCCGGCCGCGCGCGGAGCGCGACGTCACCGACGTGCTCGACTGGTGCGCGCGGGACGGGATCGCGGTCGTGCCGTTCGGCGGCGGCACCAGCGTGGTTGGCGGGGTCGAGCCGCGCCTGGGTGACGCCTATCCGGGTGTGGTGACGCTCGACCTGGAACGGCTGGACCGGGTGCTCGAGGTCGACCGGACCAGCCGGGCGGCGCGGATCCAGGCCGGTGTGCTCGGGCCCGCGCTGGAGGAGCAGCTGCGGCCGCACGAGCTGACCCTGCGGCACTTCCCGCAGTCGTTCGAGTTCTCCACCCTCGGCGGCTGGCTCGCGACCCGCGCCGGCGGGCACTTCGCGACCCTGTACACGCACATCGACGACCTGACCGAGTCGCTCCGGGTCGTGACCCCGGCCGGGGTGAGCGAGTCGCGCCGCCTCCCGGCGTCCGGCGCCGGGCCGTCCCCGGACCGGATGTTCCTCGGTTCCGAGGGCACGCTCGGCGTGATCACCGAGGCGTGGATGCGGCTGCAGGACCGGCCCCGCTGGCGTGCCCGGGCGTCGGTGCTCTTCGACTCGTACGCCGCGGCGGTCGCGGCCACCCGGGCCGTCGCGCAGTCCGGGCTGTACCCCGCGAACTGCCGGCTGCTCGATCCCGCGGAGGCCTTCCTCAACGCGGCCACCAGCACGACCGGCGGTGTCCTCGTGCTCGCGTTCGAGTCCGCCGACCACCCGGTCGACCCGTGGCTGGCGCGGGCCGTCGAGCTGTGCAAGGACCACGGCGGCAGCGTTCCGTCGTACGAGGACGAAGGCGCGGCCGGGTCCTGGCGGTCGGCCTTCCTGCGGATGCCGTACCAGCGCGACGTGATGGCGCGGCACGCGATGATCGCGGAGACGTTCGAGACGGCGTGCACGTGGGACCGGTTCGAGCAGCTTCACACGGCGGTGACGGCCGCGGCCACCGAGGCGATCCGGGACGTGTGCGGGGTCGGGGTGGTGACGTGCCGGTTCACACACGTGTACCCGGACGGGCCGGCGCCGTACTTCGGGGTCTACGCGCCCGGCCGCTGGGGGAGCCTGGTCAGCCAGTGGGACGAGATCAAGGCCGCCGTGTCGGACGCGCTGATCGCGAACGGCGGCACGATCACCCACCACCACGCGGTCGGCCGCGACCACCGCCCCTGGTACGACCGGCA
>DASXRB010000385.1:0-4856 GCA_036506875.1 Kribbellaceae bacterium
CTGACCCCCGGCCGTCGGGCTCACCACCCACCGCAATTCGCCTGGTTGACCCGGCGAACTGCGCGTTCGCCCGGGTTGTGCCCGGTGCTAACCCGCAGCTCGCCGGGTTAACCACGTGAATTGCGCGGTGGAGGACGGACCGGGCTCTCCGCTGGGCGCTGAGTGCGTCCGGGGCGATGGACTAGCCTCGGCCGGGTGAGGATGACGCGGGGTGCGATCGGTGCGCTGGCAGTGGTCCTGCTGACCGTTGCCTGTAGCAACGAGCCGCCGCCGCAGGGGGACGTGCCGCCGTTGGTGTCGGTGACGCCGGCGCCGAGTGGTACGCCGTCCGGGTCGCCGTCGGAGTCGGCGAGTCAGACGCCGAGTGCTGCGCCGGTGGAGACGTTGTGCCAGCGGCTGGATCCGCGGATCATCGCGACCGCGTTCGGGGCTCGGACCGCGACGGTGCGGGCGGCGGCGGTCGAGCCGGCGTTCGGGGTTCCGACGTACAGCGAGTGCACCGTGGACCTGGCCGGCGCCCGGAAGCAGACGGTGCGGGTCGGGGTCTCGGTGCTCGAGGCGACGGCGGCTGACCTGGCAGCGGCGCGGAAGGCGTACGACGGGTCGCGGGGCAAGGGCGAGGCGGCGCGGGCCGTGGCCGTGGGGGACGGCGGTTTCGGGACGAGCCGGTTCGCGGTGTTCCTCGGGACCGGCCGGCTGGTCAGGATCAGCGGCGACCCGGCGTCGTACAACGGCTATCTGGCGGTCGCCCACGACGCGGCCACGCGCGTCCCCGGCATGACACCGCCGGCCACCGAGGTCACGCTGCCGGACTGCGAGCGCGGGACCGCGGCGGCCGCCGCGGTGCTCGGGGCGAGCCCGGCGATCCGGTGGGACCACGTCAACGCGTACGGCGACACCGAGTGCGGCTGGGCCACCCGCACCAGCGCGGTCTACACCGAGGCCGTCCGGGTCGCGAACGCCGAGCGGCTGTTCACCAGCGGGCCCGGGCTGGAGTCGGTGCCGCTCGGGGACGACGGCCTGTACGACGCGAGCACGCACGCGGTGCGGGTGCGGATCGGCCCGACGAAGGTCGCGTACTTCACGCCGGTGCCGGCCGTCATCGCGGACAAGAACGACGTGGTCTCGTTCGCATTGAAACTGAACGGGCTCTACACCCGCTGACTCACGGAGCCTCCGGCGGTTTGGTGGTACGACGCCGGCCCGGCGCGTCGGCCCACGCCGCGGCGCGGATCTCGGTGACCGAGGTGACCGGGATCCGCGCGACGGCGACCATGATCCGCCGCGGCTGGGCCGGCACCTCACCGGTGATACGCAGGCTCGGGTCGTAGCGCTCGCGATCGGTGGCGTCCGCGACCACGCTGAAGACGTAGTGGCCGCGCTCCTCGCCGTACACCCCCGCCCAGATGCCCAGAATCGAGCCGTCGTTCAGCGTGACCTGCCACTGCGTAGGCAGCGGGTCGGAAGCTATTCGCACTGTGTTCCCCGTGGATGTCCGTGCGCCGGAACCGGCTACCCAGTCAACGACGCACCCACATGGGCGTAACGCGGCAATCGCTACCCGGCCGGCATCCCGGCCTTGATCAGGTCCATCACGCCGCCGTCGGCCAGCGTGGTGGTGTCGCCCACTTCGCGGTTCTCGGCGATGTCACGCAGCAGCCGGCGCATGATCTTGCCCGACCGGGTCTTCGGCAGTTCCGCGACGACCATCACCTGGCGGGGCTTGGCGATCGGGCCGATCTGCCGGCCGACGTGCCGCCGCAGGTCCTCCACGCCGGTGTCCTCCGCGCCGGAGCGCAGGATGACGAACGCGCAGACCGCCTGCCCGGTCGTGGGATCGCTGGCGCCGACCACCGCGGCCTCGGCGACACTCGGGTGCGCGACGAGCGCGGACTCGATCTCGGCAGTGGACAGCCGGTGCCCGGACACGTTCATCACGTCGTCCACCCGGCCCAGCAGCCACAGGTCGCCGTCCTCGTCCTTGCGGGCGCCGTCGCCGGCGAAGTACAGCCCGTCGAACCGCGACCAGTAGGTGTCCTGGTACCGCTGCGGATCGCCCCAGATGCCGCGCAGCATCGACGGCCACGGCCGGCTCAGCACCAGCAGCCCGCTTTCGCCGTCCGGCACCGGCCGCGCCTCGTCGTCGACCACCTCGACGCTGATCCCCGGCACCGGCACCTGCGCCGCACCGGGCTTCGTCGCGGTCACGCCGGGCAGGGCGCTGACCATGATCGCGCCGGTCTCGGTCTGCCACCAGGTGTCCACGATCGGGCAGCGCTCGGCGCCGATCACCCGGTGGTACCACAGCCACGCCTCCGGGTTGATCGGCTCGCCGACGCTGCCGAGCAGCCTCAGGCTGGACAGGTCGAACGAGGCCGGGATCTGCTCGCCCCACTTCATGAACGTGCGGATCGCGGTCGGCGCGGTGTAGAGGATGGTGACGCCGTACTCCGCGACGATCTCCCACCAGCGTCCCTGGTGCGGGGCGTCCGGCGTCCCCTCGTACAGCACCTGCGTCGCGCCGTTGGCGAGCGGGCCGTAGACGACGTAGCTGTGCCCGGTGATCCACCCGACGTCGGCCGTGCACCAGAAGACATCCGTCGCCGGCTTCAGGTCGAACACCGCGCGGTGCGTGAACGCCACCTGCGTCAGGTAGCCGCCGGTGGTGTGGAAGATCCCCTTCGGCTTCCCGGTGGTCCCGGACGTGTAGAGGATGAACAGCGGGTGCTCCGCGTCATGCGCCTCCGGCGTGTGCCGGTCCGACGCGGTCGCCATCAGGTCGTGCCACCACACGTCCCGATCGTTGTCCCAGGCAACGTCCTGCTTGGTGCGCTGTACGACGACGACCTTGCGCACGGGTGAGTCGCCCGAGACGGCCTCGTCCACCGCCGGCTTGAGCGGACTCGCGGCCCCGCGCCGGTAGCCGCCGTCCGCGGTGACGACCACCGTCGCCCGCGCGTCCTCGATCCGGCTGCGCAGCGCGTCCGCGCTGAACCCGCCGAACACCACGCTGTGCGGCGCCCCGATCCGCGCGCAGGCGAGCATCGTGACCACCGCCTCCGGGATCATCGGCAGGTAGATCGCCACCCGGTCGCCCTTCCGGACTCCCAGCGACAGCAACGCGTTCGCCGCCTTGCAGACGTCGTACTGGAGCTCGGCGTAGGTGATGTCGCGCCGGTCGCCGGGCTCGCCGACGAAGTGCAGCGCCACCCGGCTGCCGTGCCCGGCCTCGACGTGCCGGTCGACGCAGTTGTACGCCGCGTTGAGCCTGCCGTCGCCGAACCACTTCGCGAACGGTGCGTCCGACCAGTCGAGGGTGCGCGTGAACGCGGTCTGCCAGGACAGCAGCTCGCGGGCCTGGCGGGCCCAGAACGCCTCCGGGTCGGCGGCCGCCTCGTCGTACAGGTCCTGTGTCGCGACCGCGGACGCGGCGAACTGCGGGCTGGGCGGGAACGTCTGCTCGGTCACGACGGCACTCCTCGATCTCGGATCCTGCCTCAGAGCCTGCGGCCAGGTCCTCCCCGCGCCAAGGGGGCTCCGGTCCTGGTACGACGAGCGGCCGCAGGCCTTCGGCGGGTGGGCCGGAGCGCTGCGACGAGCGGTTGTTCCCGAGCGACGAGCGGACCCGCACATCGCCAGCGATGTGTCACACCGCTGGCGATGTGCAGGTCGGACGAGGACGGCTACACGTCGACGGCGCCGCCGCTGCGCCAGACGCGGAGCGGCCCCCGCACCTCCGCCCAAGGTGAGGGGGCCGCTCCCGGAGGGGAGGGGAAATGTCAGTGGTGCACGGCCTTCTCCGCTCCGGCACCGGTGAGGGAGCGGACCTCCATCTCGGCGAACTTGTCCAGGTTGGTGGCCTCCTTGCTGGTCACCGTGCCGAGCCAGCCGAGCAGGAAGGCCAGCGGGATCGAGATGATGCCGGGGTTGTCGAGCGGGAACCAGTGGAAGTCGATCGAGGTGTCGGTGATCATCGACAGGCTCTTCCCGGTCTTCGCGTCGACCTTGCCGGACACGACCGGGGAGAACGCGATCAGCACGATCGCCGACGCCAGCCCGCCGTAGATGCTCCACAGCGCGCCGCGGGTGTTGAACCGCCGCCAGAAGAGCGAGTACAGGATGGTCGGCAGGTTCGCGCTGGCCGCGACGGCGAACGCGAGTGCCACCAGGAACGCGATGTTCTGGCCGTTGGCGAAGATGCCGCCGACGATCGCGACCGCGCCGATCACCACCGCGGTGAGCCGGGCCACCCGGACCTCGCCGTCGGCGTTGACCTCGCCGTTCTTGATCACCTGGCCGTAGATGTCGTGGGCGAACGACGTACTCGCGGTGATCGTCAGACCGGCGACCACGGCAAGGATGGTGGCGAAGGCGACCGCGGAGATGACACCGAGCAGCAGTTCACCGCCGAGTTCGAAGGCCAGCAGCGGCGCGGCCGAGTTCGCCTTGCCCGGCGCTGCCTTGATCCGGTCCGGGCCGACGATCGCGGCGGCGCCGTACCCGAGCACCAGGGTGAACAGGTAGAAGATGCCGATGATCCAGATCGCCCAGGTGACGCTGCGCCGGGCCTCCTTGGACGACGGCACCGTGTAGAACCGCATCAGCACGTGCGGCAGGCCGGCGGTGCCGAGCACCAGGGCGAGCGCCAGTGAGATGAAGTCCAGCTTGCTGACGCCCGTTGCGCCGTACTGCAGACCCGGGTGCAGCAACTTCTCGCCGGCCGTCGGGCTCTTGTCGACGGCGGCACCGAGCAGCCCGGACAGGTTGAAGGTGTACTTCGCCAGCACCCACAGCGTCATCAGGCCGGCGCCGATCACCAGCAGAACGGCCTTGATGATCTGCACCCAGGTGGTGCC
>DASXRB010000386.1:0-10856 GCA_036506875.1 Kribbellaceae bacterium
CACGCCCGGATACAACGCCCAGCCGATCGAGCACAAGGTGGCGCTGCGGGCGATCTGGCAGGCCCACATCACGCTGGACGACATGCGGATACCCGCCGAGAACAAGCTGCCGGCGGCGAACTCGTTCAAGGACACCGCCAAGGTCCTCATCGGCACCAGGCTGGCGACCTGCTGGATGGCCCTCGGGCACTCGGTCGCCGGGTTCGACGCCGCGCTGTCCTACGCCAAGAAACGCGTTCAGTTCGGCAAGCCGCTGGCCACCAAGCAGATCGTGCAACAGCGGCTGGTGAAGATGCTGGCCGACGTCACCGCGATACAGCTGTATTGCATGCAGCTGACCAGGCTGGCCGAGCTGAACCAGCTGAGCGACACCCTGGCCGGTCTCGGCAAGTACCACAACACGACGAAGGCCCGCGGGGTCCTTGCCGAGGCCCGGGACCTGCTGGGCGGCAACGGGATCCTGCTGGACTTCCACGTGATCCGGCACATGTGCGACCTCGAGGCGATCCACACCTACGAGGGCACCGAGACCATGCAATCCCTCATCGTCGGTCGGGACATCACAGGCTTCGGCGCGTTCGCCTGACCGCTGCTGTCTCAGCCCGCCGTCGTCGCGGACCTGCTCAGGTTTCCCTGAGCAGGTCCGCAACGTGTGATCACTCGGAGCCGGTCAGTTGGACAGCACGCCCCGCAACGCGTTGGCGTACAGGGCGCCGATCTCCTTGAGAAATTCGCTGTGCGACGTGGCGAGCGCCTTCACCCAGTCGAGCTGGGTCGCGCCGGCGATCTTGGTCTCGAAGTTGGCCATGTCCGCGAGCGCCTTCTCATAGCCCTCCAGTGCGGTCGATCCGGCTTCCTTCGCCTTGGCCAGGATCTGGTCGTTCAGGTCGCGGATCTGCTTGGCCACGGCGTCGTCGAGCGCCCCTGTGATGTCCTCCCTGGTCTCGCGGGCCGCGGCGATGTAGGCCGAGCTGGTCTCCTGGATGAACTTCGCGTGCACCCCGGCCAGCGCCTGCACCCATTCGAGCGCGGCGCGGGCCGGTTCTTTCGGCGTGAACTCGGCGAGGTCCTGCAGCGCCTTCTGGTGTGCCTCCAGCACACCGGTGCCCGCCGTGCCGGCCGCCGCCAACATCTTCTCGGTCAGTTCGTTGATCCGCGCGACCGCCGCTTCGGTCTGCTCGTTGATCTTCGGTTCGGTCACTCCGTCCAGATCCTTTCGTTGCGAGGCTCAGCTGAGCCGTTCGATGATCATTGCCATGCCCTGGCCGCCGCCGACGCACATGGTTTCGAGCCCGATGGTCTTGTCCTTGGTGACCAGCCCGTTGAGCAGGGTGTTCGTGATGCGCGCGCCGGTCATGCCGTATGGGTGGCCGATCGCGATCGCGCCGCCGTGGACGTTGAGCCGATCGAGGTCGACGCCCAGGTCGCGGTAGGACGGTATCACCTGGGCCGCGAACGCCTCGTTGATCTCGACCAGTTCGATGTCGTCGATGGTCATGCCGGCCAGCCGCATGGCCCGCCGGGAGGCCTCGACCGGGCCGAGCCCCATGATCTCCGGCGACAGCGCGGACACCCCGGTGGACACGATCCGCGCCAGGGGCGTGATGCCCAGGTCCCGGGCCTTGCGGTCGCTCATCACGATCACCGCGGCGGCGCCGTCGTTGAGCGGGCAGCAGTTCGCCGCGGTGACGGTGCCGTCGGGTCGGAACACCGGCTTGAGCGCGGCCACGGCCTCCAGCGTCACGCCGGGTCGCGGGCCGTCGTCGCGGTCGACCACCGTGCCGTCGGGCAGGTCGACCGGCGTGATCTCGCGCGCGTAGAAGCCCTCCTTGATGGCCTGCTCGGCGAGGTTCTGCGAGCGCACGCCGAACTCGTCCTGCTCGGCGCGGCTGATCCCGCGCATCTTCGCGACGTTCTCCGCGGTCTGACCCATCGCGATGTAGGCGTCGGGCAGCACGCCGTCCTCGCGCGGGTCGTGCCAGGTGACCCCGCCGCCCTCGGCCGCCTTCGCGGTGCGCGCCTGCGCGTCGTTGAACACCGGGTTGAGGGTGTCGGGCAGCGAGTCGCTGCTGCCCTTGGTGTGCCGGCTGACCGCCTCGACGCCGGCGGAGATGAACACATCGCCCTCGCCGGCCTTGATCGCGTGCATCGCCATCCGGGTGGTCTGCAGCGACGACGAGCAGTACCGGGTGAGCGTGGTGCCCGGCAGGTGGTCGTAGCCCAGCAGGACGGCCACCACCCGGCCCATGTTGAACCCGGCCTCGCCTCCGGGCAGGCCGCAACCCAGCATCAGGTCGTCGATGTCGGCCGGATCCAGCTGCGGCACCTTGTCCAGCGCCGTGCGCACGATGGTTGCCGCGAGGTCGTCCGGACGCAGATCCCGCAGCGATCCCTTGAACGCGCGTCCGATCGGCGACCGCGCGACGGCGACGATGACCGCCTCGGCCATGAGTGCCTCCGTTGTCTGTGTGAGGACCCCGATCGCACGGGGATCCGGTTGGTCGATTTCTTCGTTCGGGCTTGCTTGACCGCGGCCGGCTCAAGATGCAGTCGAACGACCTGACGCCGGGCGGCCCGGCGCACGATGGCGTGGGGCGACGAAGAAGGTCGGGCGGTCCTCGGGCCATGACCGTCTCCAGTCGACACGGACGCAAGCCTCAGCACACGATGCTCCGAAGACGCGCCGGTGTCGACGGTGCCGCGGACAAACCGGCGGCGGTCTCTGTTACGCCAGCACAACGGGCGGGTGTCCGGCCCGTCGTAGGCTCGGTGTTGCCTGCTGGACCGGCAGGGCGCCGCCGGGTAGCAGGTGACGACAATGCCGGTATGACGTTTTCCGGGGCCGACGGCGGGCGATGGTCGCGCCGCACGGCGTGGGCGCGGACGCTGCCGACTCCGCTGCGGACATTCGTGCGGACCGAGACCGGCAGCGCGGCGGTGCTGTTCGCGGCCACGCTGATCGCGCTGGCCTGGGTGAACGTCGCGCCGTCCAGCTATGAGGCCGTCTGGGGTACCGAGCTGTCCGTCCGGGTCGGCGGCGCTGGCATCGGTCAGGATCTGCGGCACTGGGTGAACACCGGCCTGATGACCTTGTTCTTCTTCGTTGTCGGACTCGAGGCCCGGCGCGAGTTCGACATGGGGGAGCTGCGCGACCGGCGGCGCATCGCGCTGCCCGTGCTGGCCGGCGTCGGCGGGATGGTGGTGCCGGTCGCGATCTACCTCGCCTTCAACGCCGGCCGGCCGACCGCGCACGGCTGGGGCACCGCGATGTCGACGGACACCGCGTTCGCCCTGGCCGTGATCACGCTGGTGGCGGCGCGGTCCGCGGCGCGGCTGCGCGCCTTCGTCCTCACCGCCACGGTCGTCGACGACGTCGTCGCGCTGGCCGTCATCGCGATTGTCTACAGTGGACACATCGTGGCGCCGGCGCTGCTGGCCGCGGTCGGCATCCTCGGCGTCATCGTGCTGGCGCACGCCGCCGGGGTGCGGTCGGGCGTGGTGTTCCTGGTGCTGAGCGCCGCCGGGTGGGTGGCCCTGCTGCGCTCCGGCGTCGACCCGGTCGTGATCGGCCTCGCCATGGGCCTGTTCACCTACGCCTACCCGGCGGCCCGCGGTGACCTGGAACGGGCGTCCGACCTGTTCCGCCTGTTCCGCGAGCAGCCGACCCCTGAGCTGGCCCGCTCGGCCAGGCTCGGGGTGGCCAGGGCGATCTCGCCGAACGAGCGGTTGCAGGAGGTCTTCCATCCGTGGACGAGCTACCTGATCGTGCCGATGTTCGCGCTCGCGAACGCGGGCATCCGGATCGACGGCGAGCTGCTGGCCCGCGGCTTCACCTCGCCGGTCACGCTGGGCATCCTGTTCGGGTACGTGCTCGGCAAGCCGGTCGGGATCGCCGGCATGTGCTGGTTGGTGGCCCGGCTCAGCCGCGGCCGGCTGCGCCCGCCGGTTGGCTGGGCCGCGGTCACCGGCGGCGGCGTGATCGCCGGCATCGGGTTCACCGTGTCCCTGCTCATCGCGACGCTCGCGTTCAGCGGCGCCCGCCTGGATGAGGCCAAGCTGGGCGTGCTCAGCGCCGCGGTTGGCGCCGCCGTCCTGGGCTGGCTGGTCTTCCGTGTCACCGCGCTGCTGCCGCCCCGGACCCGCGCCCGATTGCTGCTCGGCACCAGCGAGTCGATCGTCGACCTGGCGGCGCCGGTCGACCCGGACCGCGACCATGTGCGCGGGGCCCAGGACGCGCCGGTGACCCTCGTCGAGTACGGCGACTTCGAGTGCCCCTACTGCGGCCAGGCCGAACCGATCGTGCGCGAGCTGCTGGCCGATTTCGGCGACCTGCGGTACGTCTGGCGGCACCTTCCGCTGACCGACGTGCATCCGCGTGCCCAGCTGGCCGCCGAGGCCGCCGAGGCCGCGGCCGAGCAGGGCGCCTTCTGGCCGATGCACGACCTCCTGCTGGCCAGGCAGGACGCGCTGCGCCCCGCCGACCTGTTGCGCTACGCCGAGGAGCTCGAGCTCGACGTCGAGCAGTTCCGCGACCACCTGCGCCGCCGGGCCGCTTCCGACCACGTCGCCGAGGACGTCGATTCTGCCGACCTGAGCGGCGTCTCGGGAACACCGACGTTCTTCATCGACGGGCGCCGCCTGCACGGCGCGTACGACATCGACACGCTCTCCGCCGCGGTTCGGGCCGCCAAGGCCAGCGCGGCCATCCGGTCCTGATGCCGGCCTGTTGCGGCGGTGCGAGGGTGGACGGGCCAGCGCCGGCCAGGGTACGGTATACGAACGATAGTGCGGTAGACGAACGGCGGGCGTGGTGCGCATGGCAGTGTTGTCCTCGGTGTTCTCCTCGGTGTCCGACGTCGGCGAACGGCTCGCGGCGACGGGCTACCTCGCCGACCAGGCGATCGCGACCACCGTGTTCCTCGCCGACCGGCTCGGCAAGCCGCTGCTGGTGGAGGGGCCGGCCGGGGTCGGCAAGACGGAGCTGGCCAAGGCTGTCGCGCTGGCGACCGGTGCCGGGCTGGTGCGGCTGCAGTGCTACGAAGGGCTCGACGAGGCGCGGGCGCTGTACGAGTGGAACTACAAGAAACAGTTGCTTCGGATCCAGGCTTCGCGGGACGACACCGAGTGGGACGCGGTGCACGACGACGTGTTCAGCGAGGAGTTCCTGCTCGACCGGCCGCTGCTGGCGGCCATCCGCCGGTCCGAGCCGACCGTGCTGCTGATCGACGAGACGGACAAGGCCGACATCGAGGTGGAGGGCCTGCTGCTCGAGGTGCTCTCCGACTTCCAGGTGACGATCCCCGAGCTGGGCACGATCACGGCGCGGCGCCGGCCGTTCGTGGTGCTCACGTCGAACGCCAGCCGGGAGCTGTCCGAGGCGCTCAAGCGTCGCTGCCTCTACCTGCACATGGATTATCCGACCCCGCGGCGGGAGAAGGAGATCGTGCTGGCCAGGGTGCCCGAGGCCGCCGACCGGCTCGTCGAGCAGGTCGTGCGTGCGGTGGCGGCGCTGCGCCGGCTGGACCTGCGCAAGGCCCCGTCGATCGCGGAGACCATCGACTGGGCCCGCACGCTGATTGCGCTCGGCAAGGACGAGTTGGACGCCGAGACGGCGCGCGGCACGCTCGGGGTCGTCCTCAAGCACGCCGCGGACCAGGAGCGGGCGGTACAGGCGCTCGCCCTCGGGTGATTCGGAGAGCCATGGCAGAGGCATTCTTGGTCGGCGGTGTCCGCACGCCCATCGGGCGCTACGGCGGGGCGCTGGCCGACGTGCGCCCCGACGATCTGGCGGCGCTGGTGGTGGCCGAGGCGGTGCGGCGGGCCGCGGTGGATCCGGAGGCCATCGACGAGGTGGTGCTCGGGGCGGCGAACCAGGCGGGGGAGGACAACCGCAATGTCGCGCGGATGGCCGTGCTGCTCGCCGGCCTGCCCGACACCGTGCCCGGCTACACGGTCAACCGGCTCTGCGCGTCCGGGCTGAACGCCGTGACCACCGCGACCCAGGCGGTGCTGTCCGGAATGGCGGATGTCGTGGTCGCCGGCGGGGTCGAGTCGATGACCAGGGCGCCGTGGGTGCTGGAGAAGCCCGCCCGCGCGTGGGTGAGGCCGGGTGAAATCGTCGACACCGCGCTGGGCTGGCGGCTCGTCAACCCCAGGATGCCGGCACTGGACGGCGGCGAGGCGACCATCAGCCTCGGCCAGACCGCGGAGAAGGTCGCCAGGCTGGACGGGATCACCCGCGCGGAGTCCGACGCGTTCGCGCTGCGCAGCCACCAGCTCGCGGTCGCCGCACAGAAGGAGGGCAGGTTCGACGCCGAGATCGTGCCCGTGGACACGCCGGCCGGCACGGTGACCCTCGACGAGGGGCCGAGGGCCGACACCAGCGCCGAACGGCTGGCCAGGCTGCGGCCGGTGTTCGACAGGGACGGCGTCGTCACGGCCGGCTCGTCCAGCCCGCTGTCCGACGGTGCCGCCGCGATCGTGGTCGCCAGCGCGGCCGCGGTGCAGCGGCACGGGCTGCGCCCGCGGGCCCGGGTCGTCGGCGGGGCCAGCGCGGGCGTCGCCCCGTCGGTGATGGGCCTCGGGCCGGTGCCGGCCACCGAGAAGGCGCTGGCCCGCACCGGTTGGACGGTCGACCAACTGGATGCGGTCGAGCTGAACGAGGCGTTCGCCACGCAAGCCATCGCATGCCAGCGGCGGCTCGGCCTCGACCCGGCGACCGTCAACGCCGACGGCGGGGCCATCGCGCTGGGCCACCCCCTGGGCTGCTCGGGCGCGCGGCTGGTGGTCACCCTGCTCGGCCGGCTGGAGCGCGAGGGTGGGCGCAGCGGCCTGGCCACGCTGTGCGTTGGCGTCGGCCAGGGCCAGTCGCTGCTGGTCGAACGGGTCTGACGCCGGCCGGGCCAGCGTGCGCGGACGGTGGCGGCGGCGAGAAGGTCGAACGCGCGTTGTTTGCTGTTCGACGGTCGGGGTGCTGATCCGGTCGAAGGTGTGGTCCCGTCACGAACTCGTCGGCCGTCCCTGCACCGTCGACGGCGACTCAGACCCGCACGATTCGAACGCCAGAGGAGCTCGACGCCAGCGCGCCGAGGTCCATCGGGTCGGATGTGAGCACGGCGCCACCTGGCTCGGCACTTGCCACGACAACGGCATCCACGGCGGACCCACGTCCGGCGGCAGTGCGCAGATGCGCTGCCCGACGTGCAAGCCAGGGCGGGATCACCTCGTCGATGATGCAGTCCTTGAGCAACCTGTGCGTCGCCGCATCCTTGCCCGGATGCCCCGCCAGGCATTCCACCAGGACGACCGTCGGAACGTGTGGTGGCCAGAGATCGGCCTCGATGAGTTGGGATACCAGGGCGGCGGCGCGTTGCCGGTTGGCGAGCCTGCTCACTCCACCGGAGTCAAGGACCAGCATCCCGTTACGAGGCTCGGCCAAGGAGGTCCTGCTCTTCAAGATCGTTACCGAGCAGCTGTGCCACGATCCTCTTGGCGTCCGCCACCTCGTCCGGCGACGGTTCACCGAACTCAGCGATCAGTTCGTCAACGTAACGCCTGGCCCCAGCAATCTTCTCCAGTCTTTCCAACTCGCCGCGCAAGGTCTGCTGCAGAAGCTCCGAGACCGGCAGCTTCTGCTCCTTGGCCCGCCGGTACAGGTCATCGGGCAGGTACACCTGCATTCGGGGCATGCTCGTTACTATACACCTATCGACGCAGCGGATGGCCGAGCTGGAGTCGACCCTCCGCCCCGTCTGATCCGTCAGGCGATGGCCGTGACGGCGTCGCCGAGCTGGCGCAGGCTGGACACCTCGAACACCGCCGTGGCGCGGGCGGCGTAGCCGGACATGGCGGAGTCGGCGGTGTCCCACTCGTGCCGAGGCTCCGGGTTGAACCAGTACAGCCGCCGGGCGAGCCGGTGCAGTTGCGCGGTCTCGGCCAGCGCGGGTAGGCGGTCGTGGGCGCGGGCGTCGCCGACGACGAGCACGGTCGTCTTGCCGGTGACGGCGTCTGGCCAGCGGCGCAGGAACTCCGCGAACGCCAGCCGGTAGTCGCTGCGGCCGTCGTCGGCGACCAGGCCGCGCCGGCCGAGCAGGTGGTGGGCGTCGATGACCCCCGGGGCCGATTCGAGGAAGTCGGTGACCTCGACGATGCCGTCGATGAAGACCCAGGACCGCACCCGCCGGAACTCCCCGTGCAGGGCGTGCAGCAGCGACAGCGTGAAGGGCGCGAACTGAGCGACCGACCCGGAGACGTCGCACAGCACGACCAGGTCGGGTTTGGTGGGGTGGCGGCGGCGCATCCGCGGGGTCAGCGGCACCCCGCCGGAGCTCATGCTGTCGCGGATCGTGCGCCGCATGTCCAGGTGCCCGCGGCCGCGGCGGCGCCGGCGGCCGAGGCGGGTGGCGATACGGCGGGCCAACGGCCGGACGGCGGTGCGCAGCGCGGCGAGCTCATCCGGGGCGGCACGCAGCACGGGCAGGTCCTGCAGGTCGCCGTGGGGCGACCGCGCACCCCGGTCCGCGTCAGGCATGCGTTCGCGGACGAGCTGTTCGAGCAGCCGCAGCACCTCCTCCAGCTGCGCGTTGGCGGCCGCGATGTCGAGCTGACGCTCGAGCGCGCCGCGTTCTTCCTCGCTGCGCATCAGCCGGTGCAGGACGCGCGCGAGGTCCAGGCGGCGCAGCACCCGCTGCAGGTGGTGGCGGTCCGTGCCGGCCGTCTCGTCGATGCCGGCCCAGCGCTGCACGGCGTCCTCCAGCGCCGCCGCGACACCGTCGCCGTCCCCGCCGCGCAGCGCCTCGGTGAGAGCCTGCCGCGGGTCGTGCGAGCCACCGGAGCCGGCCGGCGGCTGTCGCTCGGCCCGCGGACGCGGGAACAGCACGCCGAACAGGCGGTCGAACACGCCGTCATGCGCGTCGTCCTTGAGCAGCGCGGCGCGTAGCGCGGCGCGGACCACGTCGCGGCTGGCGACGTCGACCTCCGCCAGCGCGGCGACGGCGTCGATCGTCTCGCCGGTCGACACCGGGACGCCGGCGGCGCGCAGCCCGCCCGCCAATGCGATCACCGCGCCAGCGACCGTAGACGGCGCCGCGGGGACGTTGTACTCTTCACGAACATCAGTCCGCATAGCGAACATTGTAGGAGATCGCGCATGGCGCCGCCAAGCACTCTGCTCGACCTCGGGCTGACCCTGCGCCCCGAGCACGACGCCGAGCGGCGGCGGCACATCGCCCGGCTCGCGGCGCGGCTGGGCTTCCGGTACGTCTGGCTGCCGGTGTCAGCAGACGCGGCACCTGCGGAAACGGCCGCGCTCGCCCAGCAGGCCCGGCCGGCCCAGCTCGGACTGATCGTCACCGACGGCCCCACGGACGTGGTGCGGCGGGTAGCGGACCTGCGCGCCACCGGGCTCGACGTCCTGCTGGAGATCCACGCCTCGGCCAAGCTACGCGCGGACCTCGTCGGCGCCGTCGGCGGTCCGCACGAGTGGCGGCGGCGGGTGTTCGTCCCGTGGTACGACGCCGACGCGGCTGGTCTGGTCGTGCTCGCGGAGGGCGCGCCGGACCTGGCCGCGGTGCAGGCTCGGGTGGCCGAGGCGGCCGCCCGCCGCCGCGCGGACGCCGGCGATCGCCGCGACTTCCCGATCTCGGTCGCGCTCACGGTGTCGATCGGCCGGACCATGAGCGAGGCGCAGGCCCGGGCGGTGCGCGACCCGGCGCTGTCCGGCGCCCGCGACCCCCGCACCGCCGGCCTGTTCGGCACCCTCGAAAACGCCCAGGAGCAGGCGATGCGGCTGGCCCGCGCCGGCGCCGACGCCGTCCGCGCCACGCTCGCCGACGAGCACGACGTGGCCGACCTGCTCGCCCAGCTTCGCTCCGTCGCCGTCGGCCCGACACCGGTGCTGCACGGACGGCACGCCTGAACCGCACCCGCAACGGAGGAGACGACCATGGCCCTGACCACCGAGACGATGACCGACGAGCAGCGCAAGTCGGTCGCCATCGAGTACCTCAAGGCCTTCGACAACGGCGGAGTAGTCACCTCCACCGGCGGCAGCATCCTCGACCTGTTCGCCGACGACGCCCAGGTGTACTTCCCCAAGTGGGGCCTGGCCACCGGCAAGGAGCGGATCGGCGCGCTGTTCGGCGACGTCGGCGGCACGATCAAGAACATCGAGCACCACTACTCGCACTTCAACTGGGTCTTCGGCGGCGACGTCGTGGTGTGCGAGGGCACCAGCCACGGGGAGCACCAGGACGGCCCCTGGCGGGCGGGAGTGCCGGAGTGGGGTGCCGGCCGGTGGTGCGACGTGTTCGAGATCCGCGACTGGAAGATCCAGCGGGCGTTCATCTACCTCGACCCCGACTACGCCGGCAAGGACACCGACCGCTATCCGTGGCTCGCAGCTAGCTGACCGACCGGGCGCCGTGCGAGCTCAGGATCGCCGCGGCCACCGTCTGCGGCTCGTCGATCTGCACGTAGTGCCGCGCACCCTTGACCAGGTCGAGCGCCGCAGCCGGGAAGAGCCGGGCGAACCGGCGCGCGACGCGTACGTTGAGGTACGGGTCGTCGGTGCCGAACACGATCCGCACCGGCCGCGGGAAGGCGCGCAGCCGAGCCCCGCGCCAGGTCCGCGACAGCACGGTGCCGAGCAGGTCGACGTTGAGCCGCCAGAACGCGGGCCGGGCGGCCAGGAACCGTTCATAGAACTGCGGAAGCAACTCGCGGCGGACCGCGTCGTCCCGGATGAACCGGCCGACCTGCCAGAAGAACAGCCGGCGATCCAACCCTTCGACGCGACGCATCACGGCCCGCGCGAGGTTCCGCAGGATCGGCGTGGAGTAGAGGATGATCGCCTCCGG
>DASXRB010000387.1:0-5483 GCA_036506875.1 Kribbellaceae bacterium
ACCCGGGCACGAACGCGCCGCGGATGCTCACCCACCTGGAGCGCGCCAAGCGGGCCGGCGCCCGGATCGTCGCGGTCAACCCGCTGCCGGAGGCCGGACTGATCCGGTTCAAGAACCCGCAGCGCCCGAACGGCGTCGTCGGCCGCGGCACCGAGCTCGCCGACCTGCACCTGCCGATCCGGATCGGCGGCGACCAGGCGCTGTTCCAGGCACTCGGGCACCTGCTGATCGAGGCCGAGGACCGCGCACCCGGGACGGTGCTGGACGCGGACTTCATCGCGTCGTACACGAGTGGTTTCGAGGCCTACCGCAAGCGCGTCGCCGGGCTGGACTGGGCCGCCGTCGAGACCGCGACCGGCCTGCGTCGTCCCGAGATCGAACAGCTCGCGGCGATGTTCGTGGAGTCGAAGGCGACGGTGGTCGCGTGGGCGATGGGACTCACCCAGCACCGCGAGGCGGTCGCGACGATCCAGGACGTCGTGAACGTGTTGCTGCTCCAGGGCAACATCGGCAAGCCCGGCGCCGGGCCGTGCCCGGTGCGCGGGCACTCCAACGTGCAGGGCGACCGCAGCATGGGCATCTGGGAGAAGATGCCGGACGCGTTCCTGGACCGGCTGGGCGCGGAGTTCGGCTTCGAGCCGCCACGTGAGCACGGGGTCGACGCGGCGGCGACGGTACGACGGCTGCGCGACAAGACGGTGCGCGTCTTCATCGGCATGGGCGGGAACTTCGCCACGGCCACGCCGGACACCCCCGTCGTCCATGAGGGGCTGCGGACCTGCGACCTGACCGTGCACGTGTCGACGAAGCTGAACCGGTCCCACACCGTGACCGGGCGGGAGGCGCTGATCCTGCCCTGCCTGGGGCGCACCGACCACGACGTCACGCCGGCCGGCGTTCAGGCTGTCACCGTCGAGGACTCGCAGGGCGCGGTGCACCTGTCCCGCGGCAAGCTGTTGCCTCCGGCAACCACACTGCGGTCCGAGGTCGCGATCGTGTGCGGTCTGGCGCAGGCGGTGGTGCCGGACGTCGGGGACATCCCGTGGGCGGAGTTCGCGCGGGACTACTCGCTGGTGCGGGACCGGATCGCGCGGGTCGTGGACGGGTACGACGACTTCAACGCGCGGGTCGCCGCCGAGGGCGGGTTCCTGCTCTCGCATGCCGCCCGGGACCGGCGCGAGTTCCGCACCGCCGACGGCAAGGCCCGGTTCAGCGACAACGAGCTGCACTGGCTGGCGGTGCCGGAGGGCCGGCTGCTGCTGCAGACGATGCGCAGCCACGACCAGTTCAACACCACCATCTACGGCCACGACGACCGCTACCGCGGCGTGCACGGCACCCGCCGGGTGGTCTTCGTCAACCCCTCCGACCTCGCCTCGCTCGGCCTGCGCGACGGCCAGACGGTCGACATCATCAGCGAGTACGACGGCACCGACCGCCGCGCCTCGTCCTTCCGCGTCGTCGCGTACCCCACAGCCCGCGGTTGCTGCGCGGCGTACTACCCCGAGACCAACGTCCTCATGTCCGCCGACGACGTGGCCCGCCACTCCCACACCCCCGTAGCCAAAGGCCTCACCGTCCGCCTGGAACCCCGCTGATCCGTCTTTCCACTCATCGGGCCCTTGCGACCCGGCGTGTCGTCGTTCGTCGGGCCCTGGTGACCACCCCGGGGCCTCGCACCGGGCGTGCCGGGACTCCAGCGGCGGAGCCGCACCTGTCGACGTACACCGGGCCCTTGCGACCGGGTGGTCACAAGGGCCCGATGAGTTCCGACACGCCGGGTCAGAAGGGCCCGACGAACGGAGGTTGTGGCGTCAGCCGACCGGCTCGAGTTCGCGCTCGGGCTGCTCGTCGGGGTCGGCGGAGGTGCCGGCGCCCGGGAGGGCCGCGGGGGCGGGCTCGGTGCGGCGGCGGAGGAAGGACGGGCTCCACCAGTTGGCGTTGCCGAGCAGGGTCATGATGCTCGGCAGCACCACCGCGCGGATGATCGTGGCGTCGATCAGGATCGCGGCCGCCAGGCCGACCCCCATCTGCTTCATGTCCAGCGTGCTCAGCGTCGCGAAGATCGAGAACACCCCGATCATCACGGTCGCCGCGCTGGTCACCACGCCCGCCGAACCGGTGATCCCCTCGGCGACCGCCTGCCGGGTCGGCACCCCGCGCAGCACCGCCTCGCGGATCCGGCTGACCACGAACACGTGGTAGTCCATCGACAGCCCGAACAGCACCACGAACAGGAACAGCGGCAGCCAGGACACCACCGCGCCGTTGGACCGGAAGTCCAGCAGCCCCTCGGCCCAGGTGTTCTCGAACACGAGCGTCAGCAGACCGTACGCCGCGCCGGCCGACAGCATGTTCAGCCCGATCGCGGTGAACGCGACCACGACCGACCGGAACGTCCAGGTCATCACGATTAAGGTCAGCAGCAGCACGAACCCGATCACCAGCGGCAGCTTCTCCCGCACGTGCTGGGCGTAGTCCACGTCCGCCGCGACCATGCCGCCGACCGCGTACTCACTGCCGTTCACGGTGCCGACCGTCTGCGGTACGAGCTCCTTGCGCAGCTTGGTCAGGGCCTGGCGCGCCTCGTCGCTGCCCCCGTCGTACGGCGTGGCGATCTCGAACCGCGTGACGGTGCCGTCGGCCGAGGTCTCCGGCTTGGTCAGCCCGTCGGCGGCGAACAGCTTGTCGCCCTCGGTGCGCTGCACCAGCTCGTCCAGCTGGGCGCGGACCTGCGAAGCGGTGCCGGCCGGCGCCTTGACGGCGATCTCGTACGTCGTGCCCTGGCTGGGGAACGCCGCCGTCAGCCGGTCGTACGCCTGCATCACCGCGGTGTCGCGGGGCAGGTCCTCGGTGCCGGGGAACTTCAGCGTCATGCCGAGCGCCGGGGCCGCCAGCGCGAGCAACGCGCCGACCGCGACGACGAAGGTGATCGCCGGGTGCTTGAGCGCCGGCTTCAGCACGAACGGCCAGAACCGCGGCTTGCCCTTGTCACCCGCGAGCCGCCACAGCAGCGGGATCCGCGGCCGGTCGACCCAGCGGCCGAGCTTGGCCAGGATCGCGGGCAGCACGGTCAGCGAACCGCTCACGGCGACCGCGACGACCAGGATCGAGCCCACGGCCAGTGAGGAGAACACCGCGTCCCCGGCCAGGAACAGGCCGGCCATCGAGATGATCACGGCCATCCCGGACACGACCACGGCGTGGCCGGAGGTGGCGGCGGCGATCTCGACCGCGTCCACGTGGCCCCGGCCGCGGGCCCGCTCCTCGCGTTCGCGGCGCAGGTAGAACAGCGAGTAGTCCACGCCGACCGCCATTCCGATCAGCAGGATGACGCTGTTCACCGACTCGACGGCCGGCACCAGGTGCGACGCGGCGACCGACAGCCCGATCGCGGCCATCACCGCGGACATCGCCAGCAGGATCGGCACGCTCGCGGCGATCAGCGCGCCGAAGGTGAGCAGCAGGATGATCAGCGTCACCGGCAGGCTGAACAGCTCGGCCCGCTTGAAGTCGTCGCCGATCGTCGCCGACAGCGCCTTCTCGATCGACGCCCCGCCGACCTCCTCGACCCGCAGCGACGGGTAGTCCTTCTGGACCGAGGCCGTTGCGTCGAGCAACGGTTGCACCCGGTCGGCGCCGTCGGTCTCGCTCTCGGTCAGCTCGACCCGGACGATCATCGCCTTGCCGTCCGGGGTGGTGACCGGCTTGCCGACCGTGGCGACGTCCTTCAGGGCCTTCATCCGCTGCGTCGCGGCGGCGGCCGCCTTGGTCGCCCCGGCCGTGTCGATCCTGCCGTTCGACGGCGCGGTGATCAGGACGTTCTCGACGTCCGGGTCGGCGAAGTCGCCTTGTTTGACGATGGCATCGGCGCGGCTGACCTCACCGATGTTCTGGTCCTCGTCGGTCATCTTGTTGATGCCCGACGCGTTGCCCAGCATGAAGCAGGCGGCGACGATGACGACCCACATCGCCATCGCGCGCCAGGGATGGGTGGCACTCCAGCGTGCCACCCGGACGGTTGCCGAACCCCTCGACATCGTGCTTGCCCCTCCTCCGCAGGCCGGCACGGTGCCGGCAGCTTTCTGACAGGGACAAGCCAACCGGTGACGCGTCACCAGCGGCCATCGATGAAGCCACCGAACGGACCCTGAAGGGTGTCACCGGGCACCCCTGAGGACGGACCAGGGGGTCTCCCCCGGCGGGGGATCAGGGGGCGTCGGACGCGCCGTCGTCGACCTCGGTGTCGAGGTGCGCGGCGGCCGCCACACCCTCGAGGTAACCCTCGGCGCGCTCCGCCTTCGGGTAGCGCCGGACCAGCTTCCAGAACGCCGCCGAGTGCGAGGGCTCGACCAGGTGCGCCAGCTCGTGCACCAGCACGTAGTCGACGACCCAGGCCGGCATCGTCTGCAGCCGCGCCGACAGCCGGATCGACCGGTCCGCCGGGGTGCACGACCCCCAGCGCCGGTTCTGGTTCGACACCCACCGCACGGAGGCCGGTTCGGGCACCTCGGGCAGGTACCGATACGCCAGGTTCCGGGCTCGCTCGACCAATTTCTCGTCCGACACGCGGGACCGGCTCCGCTGCTTCTCCAGACGCGTCAACATGGTCTGGACCCAGCGCGCCTCCTCGGCGGCCGACAGCCGGTCGGGCATCAGGACGACGACCCGGTCGCCGTCGCGGTAGGCGCTCACGGTCCGCCTCCGCCGCTTGCTGCGGCGGATGTCCACGTACGGCGGGATGGATGCGTCGGCCATGCGCCAGACGGTACCGCCGCGCACCCCCAACTTTCTTCTGTCCACAGTCGGTGGACATGCGTTTGCGCAGGTCAAGCCTGTAATGGCCATCTCTGCTGCGCCTGCCGTTCACATGGCGTTCCCCCGCTTGTCCACACGTCCGCCCGGCGCGCCCCACACGTTGTACACATGGTTGTCCACAGGCGTGGACAACTGCTCCATGCGTAGCCGTTGACCGGTGGACACCGGCCTCCTAGCGTCATTGCCAACAGGCTCCCGGCCCATCCCCGGCGGGCCGTTCGGAGGGGAAGCCGGACGGTTCACCGGTGTCACCGGGAGCCTGTTTCTCACTCTGCGTGACGGCCGACACGAACGACTCAGGCGGGCGTCTGCCTTGAGTGACGCCCGCTGTGCCGTAGGGTGATCCCGACTGGGCCGAACGGCCTACGGCAGGAGGTCCTGCCGGAAGCATCCACAGCGGCCGGAGCGCGCTCATCGCTCCGGCTGGTAACGAAGGCAAGGAGGGCCCTTCATGGCAGAGACCTGGAGCGGCGAGTTCTACTGCGTCAAGTGCAAGGAGAAGCGGACCGCCGACGGCGAGGTCAAGGTCAACGACAAGGGCACGCGGATGGCCAAGGCCAAGTGCCCGGTCTGCGGCACGAACCTGAACCGCATCCTCGGCAAGGCCTGAGCCTCGCAACCGACGTAGAGGCCGGCGCCCACGCTCGGGCCTCGAAAGGGCGGGC
>DASXRB010000388.1:0-4867 GCA_036506875.1 Kribbellaceae bacterium
GCCTGGCGCCGCGACCACCTGGCGGCGAAGGTCGTCGGACGGTGGACCAGCGGCGCGCCGCTGGTCCTGGCCCCCGACCACGACGACCCCGCGGTGGCGCGGAGCAACGACTTCCGGTACCACGCCGCGGACCCGGACGGCCTGGCGTGCCCGGTCGGCGCGCACATCCGACGGGTCAACCCCCGAGACGCGCTGGAACCCGCCCCGGGCACGGACCGCTCCCTCGAGGTGAACAAGCGGCACCGGCTGCTGCGCCGCAGCCGCAGCTACCGCACCGAAGGGCCCGCGAACGGCCGGGCGGCCGAGGGCGGCGAGGAACGCGGCCTCTACTTCTTCTGCCTCAACGCGAACCTCGCCCGGCAGTACGAGTTCGTCCAGCACACCTGGATCAACAATCCGGTCTTCAACGGCCGCTATCACGAGACCGACCCGCTCGTGGGCGGCCGGCACACCGGCGCCACCTTCACCGAACCGGCCCGTCCGGTACGGCGGCGCCACCGCGGGCTGCCGCAGTTCGTGACGGTCCGCGGCGGAGCGTACTTCTTCCTCCCAGGCCTATCCGCCCTGCGGTACCTGACAAACCTCACCGTCGAGAAGGGACCGTCATGACAGCCCGCGCGTCACTGTTCTGGCACGCCTACGACCGCGTCGCCCAAAGGGTGGACCGGCGATACGGCTGGTACCGGCTGCCCCGCGCGCTCGCGCTGGCCACGCTGGTCGGCGTCCGCAACACGCTGCGCCGCGAGAACCTCTACGACACCGGCTCAGCGTCCGGGTTCCCCGCCAGCCCGCCCGGCCCGCCGACCGCCGAGCAGCTCACCAGCCGCACGCTCGACGGCAGCTACAACGACCTGGACAATCCGCGGATGGGCATGGCCGGCAGCCGCTTCGGCCGCAACGTACCGCTCGACAAGACGTTCCCCGAACCTGCGCCGGGCATCCTCGAACCGAGCCCGCGAGAGGTGAGCCGGGCGCTGATGACCCGCCGCAGCCTGATCCCGGCCACCTCGGTCAACGCGCTCGTCGCGCCCTGGCTGCAGTTCATGATCCGGGACTGGTTCAGCCACGGGAAGAGCGCCACGGACGACCCGTGGGAAATCGAGCTGACCGACGACGACCCGTGGCAAGACCGGCCGATGAAGATCTTCCGGACTGTGCCCGACCCGGTCGAACCCGGCGGACCAGCCACCCCGCCGGCGTACGTGAACACGCTCACGCACTGGTGGGACGCCTCGCAGATCTACGGCACCACGACCGAGCACCAGACCTTCGTGCGTACCGGCGACGAGGGCAAGCTGCGGATCGGCGCGGACGGCACACCGCCGATCCCCACCGGCGACGCCGACCCGACCAGAGAGCCCGGATTCTGGCTCGGCCTGGTGATGCTCCAGTCGCTGTTCACCCGGGAGCACAACGCGATCTGCGACATGCTGCGCGGTTCGTACCCGGGTTGGTCGGACGAGGAGCTGTTCCAGCGCGCGCGGCTCATCCTGGCCGCACTCATCGCCAAGATCCACACGGTGGAGTGGACGCCCGCGGTGATCAGCAACCCCACGACGGTCACCGCGATGCACGCCAACTGGTGGGGCCTGGCCGGTGAGCGGATCAGCCGGACGATGGGCCGAATCAGCGACAGCGAGCTGGTCAGCGGCATCCCGGGCGGGCACACCGATCACTACGGGGTGCCCTACTCGCTGACCGAGGAGTTCACCGCGGTTTACCGTATGCACCCCTTGATGCGCGACGACTTCGATCTGCGCGTCCTGGCCGACGACCGGGCGTACGGCACCTACACGCTGCGGGACATGGCCGGGCCGGCGGCGTTCGACGCGCTCGCCAAGGTCGGGCACACCGATCTGCTGTACTCCTTCGGCACCATGCACCCGGGACTCGTCACGCTGCACAACTTCCCGCGCTTCCTGCAAGAGTTCGTCCGGCCCGACGGCAGGACGGCCGACCTGGCCGCGACCGACATCATGCGGCACCGCGAGCTGGGTGTGCCCCGGTACAACGAGTTCCGCCGGCTGATGCACCGGCCGGCGCCCACGACGTTTGACGATTTGACCGACAACCCGTCCTGGGCCAAGGAGATCGCCCGGGTGTACCACGGCGACATCGAGCGGGTGGATCTGATGGTGGGCCTGTTCGCCGAGCGACGCCCGGCCGGATTCGCGTTCAGCGACACCGCCTTCCGCATCTTCGTGCTGATGGCGTCGCGCCGGCTCAACAGCGACCGCTTCCTCACCCGCGACTTCACCCCGGCCGTCTACACGCCGGAGGGCCTGCGCTGGATCGCCGACAACACCATGAGCACCGTCCTGCTCCGGCACCACCCGCAGCTGCGGTCGGCCATGCGTGACGCGGACAACGCCTTCCAGCCCTGGCACCGGTCGCAGCCCGGATATTCGCAAGAACCGGAGGCAGCAACATGAAGATCAACGACACGACCCGCGAACGCGAGATAGCGAATCGCTGGGAGCAGACGATCGGGCAGGTGGCGAACACCGCGAAGGCCGTCGCCACCGGCCGGCTTGAGATGGCCAACACCGCCGACCAGATCGCCGAACGGCGGGAACGACTGCGCCGCCGCGGCATCCGGCTCGAGTCCATCGTCGGCGACGACGACTCGGTGTGGCTGACCTTCTTCAGCCGCGGTCTCATCGCCTCACGGGCGGTCGGCCGGGTGGTGCGGGCGGAGGACGGGCAACCGCCGGTACCCGTCGGCACCGGCGTACTGATCGGCCGCGGCTTGCTGCTGACCAACAACCACGTGATCCCGGAAGCTGTCGACGCCGCGGCCATGGCGGTCCAACTCGGTTACGAGTACGACGACAACGGCGGCGAGCGCACCGCCGACCTCTACCGGCTCGCGCCCGCCGTCGCGTTCCACACCGACGAGGACCTCGACTTCACCGTGGTGGCGGTCGCCGACCTCGACGGCGATCCGCCCGGCGCCAAGTACGGCACGGTCACCCTGATCGAGGCGACCGGCAAGGCGCTGAGGGCCGAGATCCTCAACGTCGTCCACCACCCCCGCGGCGAGCGCAAACGAGCCAGCATCCGACAGAACCGCATGGTGGCCCAGGACGAGCTCTGGCTGCGCTACACCAGCGACACCCGCGAAGGGTCCTCCGGGGCTCCGGTCTTCAACGACCAATGGGAGATGGTCGCGCTGCACCACGGCGGCGTCGAGCGCCGCGACGAGGCGGGCAACCGCCTCACCCGGTCCGGAGAGGTCTGGACCGAAGCGATGGGCGACGACGCAATCGACTACGTCGCCAACGAGGGCGCCCGGGTCAGCCGGATCATCCGCGCCCTCCGGAACGCCGGACTCGAGGAACCGACGAAATCGGTGGTCGACGCGGCACTACAGAAGGGAGCGTCGTGATGACCACGACGATGGTGTTCATCCACGGCCGGGGCCAGGAGTTCAAGGACCCGGCCAAGCTGATCGCGTCCTGGCGGTCGGGGCTAGCTCGCGGCCAGCTGGACGCCGGGCTACCTGGGCTCGACGGCGTGCCGGCGGTCCTGCCCTTCTACGGCAACGTGCTGTACCAGGTCACCGCCGACCTGGAGCGCAACGGCCCGCCGATCCACCTCGAGGCGCTGCCGGAGGACGTCGACGAGCCCGGCCCACTGCACCCTGCGTTGAGCAAGGAGGTCGGCGCGGTGGAACGCGAGCTGATGACCGACCTGGCCGTCGAGGCGAACGCGCCTCTCGTGCACGAGGAGGGGCTCATCCCCAAGGGCGTCGCGCGGGTGCTCTCCTGGGGTGCGGTACGCCAGGCGCTGCTGTGGGTCGCGAAGACGGCCGGCGTCGACCGGGAGGTCATCAAGGGCCAGCTCAAGGACGTCGCGGTCTACCTCGCCGGCGCCGGCGCGCGGGACAGGGTCCTCGCTACGGTCCAGGCCGGTATCCCCGACGACGGCAAGATCGTTCTGGTCACGCACAGCCTGGGCACCGTGGTTGCCCGCGACCTGCTGGACGACCCGGCGATCCGGCAGCGGACCGTCGCGTGGGTGACGCTGGGCTCGCCGCTGGGCCTGCCCACGGTGCAGCGCAATCTCAAGACCAAGGGGCCGCACCACCCCGAGAACATCGACTGGCAGACCGGATACGACACCAACGACGTTGTCGCGCTGGGTCATCCCCTGCGGCCCACCTGGGGCGACCCGCTGGCCGACATACGGGTCGAGAACGGGAATGCGCCGCACGACATCGAGCGCTATCTGAGCCATCCCGAGGTCGCCGAGTTCATCTACCGCGCGGCCACCGCACTCTGATAGGACGGATGGTCCACCATGGACACTGTTGTACCCACCTCATCGGCGGAGTTGGTCAGCCGCACCCGCCGTCAGCTAGGCGAGCGTTTCCACGCCGCGTCCGCCGGACCGGTTCCCCGTGGCCGCGGCCGCGGCACGGTCCTGCTGGGCACCGGCGGCGCCGTCGCCCGCGCCGCCGCGGCGATCTCGTACGCGCTGGTCTGGCGCGGCAAGATCGTCGACCCGAGGGCCGGCCGGCTGAAGAACCTCATCGGCCCGATCTCGTTCCCGGCTATCGTGGCCGCCGTATACCCGGACAACAGCTGGTACGACGGCGAGCCGTGCATCGTGCTCGACTATGCGAAGACCTCGTTCGTGGCCAAGGCGGTCCGTGACGAAATCCGCGAGGTTTCCCCTGGCGTGTACCTCGGCCTGGTCTTTCTGGGCGGCAAGCACGTACTGGACTTCGCGCTGGACTTCACCCACGGCCGGGACCGGTCGTGACACCGCAACGAGTCGCGGTGATTCTGGCCGGGGCGGGTGCCCGCGGCGCGTACGAAGCCGGCGTGCTCTCGGTGCTGCTTCCGCACCTGGACCGCGCCGG
>DASXRB010000389.1:0-2881 GCA_036506875.1 Kribbellaceae bacterium
CGGAACCGGCGTGAAGGTCGCCGTCCTCGACTCCGGCTACGACCCGACCCACCCGGACCTCAAGGGGCGGGTGGTGGACAGCCGGAACTTCAGCGCCGAGCCGGACGTCGTCGACCACGTCGGGCACGGTACCCACGTCGCCTCCACGATCGCCGGCTCCGGGGCCGCGTCGGGCGGGAAGTACCAGGGTGTCGCGCCTGGCGCGCAACTGATGATCGGCAAGGTATGCGAGGAGTCCGGCTGCCAGGAGTCGGCGATGCTGGACGGCATGCGCTGGGCGGCCGAGCGCGGCGCCCGCGTCATCAACATGAGCATCGGCGGCAACGACGGCCCGGAGATCGACCCGATCGAGGCGGCCGTCAACGACCTGACCGCGAAGACCGGTGCCCTGTTCGTCGTCGCCGCAGGCAACAGCGGCCCGGACAGCGGTACCGTCTCGTCGCCCGGCAGCGCGGACGCGGCGCTCACCGTCGGCGCGGTCGACCGCAACGACGCGTTGGCGCCGTTCTCCAGTCGTGGCCCGCGGGTCGGCGACGAGGCGGTCAAGCCCGACCTCACCGGTCCGGGCGTCGGGATCGTCGCGGCCCGCGCGAAGGGCACCGGCGTGGACGCCCCCGGCATGGACCCCAACTACACGGCGATGTCGGGTACGTCGATGGCGACCCCGCACGTCGCGGGCGCGGCGGCCATCGTGGCCCAGCAGCACCCGGACTGGAAGGCGCAGCAGGTCAAGGACGCGTTGGTGGACAGCACGAAACCGGCCACCGACAGCGTCTTCGACGCCGGTACCGGTCGGGTCGACGTGGCCCGCGCAGTGACCCAGACGGTGTCCGCCGGGCCGGCCGGTCTGAGCTTCGGGCTGCAGAAGTGGCCGCACGCCGATGACAAGCCGCAGACCAAGCAGGTGACCTACCGCAACGCCGGCACCTCGCCGGTCACGCTGGCCCTCGGCCTCGCGGTCGCCGGGCCGGCGAAGACCGTGCCGGCCGGCATGTTCACCGTCGCGAAGCAGGTCACCGTGCCTGCCAGCGGTGCGGCCACTGTGGACGTCACCGTCGACACCAGGGTGTCGGCGCCGGACGGCCGTTACTCCGGGATCCTCACCGCGGCCACCGCGGACGGGGAGACCCGCCTGCGGACGGCGCTCGGGGTGGACCGCGAGGTGGAGAGCTACGACATCAACGTGACCCTGCGCGACCGCAAGGGCAAGCCGGTCGACAGTCCGCTGCTCGGGCTGGTGCGCACCGACACCCCGGACGGCCGCAACGGCGTCGTGGTGGGCGGCAAGGCCACGATCCGGGTACCGAAGGGGCGGTGGACGCTGCAGACGCCAGTGATCGACAACGAGGCCGCCACCCCGAACGGCGTCCCGGACGGCACGGCGGTCGCCGTACCCGGCATGGTCGTCGACCGCGACCTGACCCTGGTCCTGGACGCCCGCAAGGGCCGGAAGGTCGCCGTGGCCGTGCCCGCCGCGGACGCCCGACTGACCATGGTGGAGGTCGGCAGCGGCCAGATGGTGGCCGACAGCGGTGCCGACTCGTCGATCTCCGGCGTGTCCGGGCCCGGCCAGCGGGAGATCACCGGCATCTACGCACTGCCGACACCCACCCGCGACGCGAAGGGGTTCGTGTTCTATGCCAAGACCGAGTGGGCGCGGCCGAACGGTGACGGGTTCGCCGACAGCCCGTACGTGTACCACGCGATGTACAAGGTCGACGGTGGTATCCCGGCGGACCCGACGCACCGCTTCACCGCCAAGGAGTTCGCCACCGTCAAGGCCGACCTGCGCGCCTCGGCACCTGACCAGCAGGGCCGGCTGATGTCCTGGCCGACCCTGGGCACCCTGGAGGGCGGCATGTGGGGGGTCGTGCCACAGACCCTGCCGCGCACGCTGACCGAGTACTACTCCGCCGGCAGCGGGGTCACCTGGACGACCCGGTTCACCCACTTCACCAGGGAGTCCGGGGAGGAGTACGACCTCAACGACCGGCCACGCTCCTACCTGCCGGGCAAGACCTACACGTCGCGATGGAACTACCCGGTGTACGGGCCCAGCTTCCCGGACTACCAGGTGGCCCGGTTCCCGTTCGTCGGGCGGCGGCTGGACACGATCCACGCCTACACACCGATGTTCGCCGACGGTGACATCAACCGCTGGGGGTACGCCGAGGACGCCACCGGCAGCGCGAAGTTGTACCGCGACGGCGTGAAGGTTGGCACCAGCGCGAACCCGCAGCGGGCGCTGTTCGAGGTACCGGCCGGCGACGGCGCGTACCGGCTGGTGGTGAAGGCGAAGAACAGCGACGCCACGGTGAGTGGCGAGTGGACGTTCCGCTCGGCCCACACCCCGCAGTACCCGGCCACGCCGCTGGCGCTGACCGCGGTGCGCTACCTGCCCACTGTGAACAAGGACGGCACGGTGGCCGCGTCGACGACGCGGATACCGCTGGCGGTCCAGTCGCAGGTCGCTTCACCCGTGCAGAGCCTCACACTCGACGTCTCCTACGACAACGGGAAGACCTGGCAGCCGGCAGCTGTCCGCAAAGACGGTAGCGGCTGGTGCGCGACGCTCACGTCGCCGGGCAAGGCGGGCGCGTGGGTGTCGCTGCGCTCGCAGGTGACCACCGCGGACGGCGCGACCGGCAAGCAGAGCCTCCTGCGGGCATACCGCCTCGGCTAGTCACCCCCGCGAAGGCGGCCGCACCGTCGCCGCCGGCACCGTCACCGAACTACCCGACTAAACAAGCACCGGGGAGCCCTCCCGCCACCGAGCGCGGGGGCTCCCCGGCCCCGTCACCACAGCAGCGGCAGCGGCAGCGGCAGCGGCAGCGGCAGCGGCAGCGGCAGCGAAATGTTGGGCCGCTCACCGTCGGCGAGG
>DASXRB010000390.1:0-2630 GCA_036506875.1 Kribbellaceae bacterium
CGGTACCTCAAGCACGTCGAGCGGCTGCTCGACGAGGAGCCGGAGGACGCCGAGATCCGCGCCCACATCGGCGACCTCATCGTGGCGCGGTCGCGGCGGCGCGGCCCGCTGCCCTCCGTCGAGGACGTGCGTCGCGACCTGGGCGCGGGCGTCGACCCGGCGTCGCCCAAGATGACCGTGGGCGAGTGGCTGGACGTCTGGCTCGCCGGCCAGCACCAGCTTCGGCAGACCACCCGCGAGTACGTGCGGGGCCACGTCGAGAACTACCTTAGGCCGCACCTCGGCCACCTGCGGCTCGACCGGCTGCGGCCGGCCCACATCGACGCCATGTTCGTGTGGATCAGGCGCCGCAACGAGCTGGTCGCGGCCGGCGACCCCCCGCCCGACCCCCTCGACCGGCGCCGGCAGCCGGCCCCGCTGGGCGTCGCGGCGCAGCGCCAGGTGTTCGCCCACCTGCGGACGGCGCTGAACGCGGCCGTGGGGCCGCCGCTGCACCTCATTCCCTACAACCCGTGCGCGGGCGTCAGGCTCCTCCGGACGCCGAGGCGCCGGTACGTCGTCTGGACGCCGGAGGAGGCCGGCCGCTTCCTGGCGGCGACGGCGGACGATTCGCTGCACGCCGCCTGGCGGGTGGCGCTGTTCGCCGGGCTGCGCCGCGGGGAGCTGTGCGGGCTCCGGTGGTCCGACGTGGACTGGCGCACCGGCCGCCTGACGGTCGAGCGCCAGCTCGTCCACGTCGGCCGCGAGGTGGTCACCGCCGAGCTGAAGACGGACGAGGGCACCCGCGTGGTCAAGCTCGACGCGGCCACGCTCGACGCCCTGCGCCGGCACCGCGACCGGCAGCGGTTCGAGCGCGCCTATGACCTGGGCGGCTGGGTCTTCGCCGACCCGGCCGGCGCGCCCTGGCGACCCAAGGCCCTCAGCGCCCACTTCGGCCGCGTGGTCCGTAAGGTCGAGGGCGTGCCGGTCGTTCGGCTGCACGACCTCCGGCACATCCACGCCACCTGGGGGCTGGCAGCCGGGGTGGCGGTGAAGGTGATGAGCGGCCGGCTCGGCCACGCCAACACCGCCATCACGCAGAACCTCTATCAGCACGCCCTGCCCGAGCTGGACGAGGACGCCGCCGCGCGAATCGCCGCGCTGGTCCCGCCGAGGCGGGTCGAGGAGGTCGGATCGTGAGAATCGTCGGGGCGCTGATGGCCGGCATCGTCGCCTTCATCGGAACCTACGTGGTCGCCATCTTCGCCGCGGACCGCGACGGCGCTACGTCCGGCTCGCCGTCGACCGCCGGGCTGGCCTTCATCATCGAGCTGGTGGCCGCGTCGGCGGTCGGCGCCCTGGTGTTCGCGCTGGTGGCGCTGACCGGCCGGCGGCGCAGCCGCAGACGCGGCTCGGCTACGCGGGACGAGTCCGGCCGCTGGCGGTGGCCCGAGGAGTAAACCGGACAAGCCACCCGAACGTCATCGTGTGGTAGCCTTCTTCCCGAAGCCCATCGAGGTGAACGGTGGGCAGAGGAACCCGACGCCCAATAGGCGCATCGGGTTTTTTGCGTCTTAGGAGGAGGTGGTCGTCCTGGCGGATGACCAGCACGGGCACAAGCCCGGCCACGCCTGCGAGCACTGCGGCGTGGCGTTCAACCGCACCGACCAGATCGGTAGGCCGGGGATCGCCCTGGTGACGCCGAAGAGGGTCGGCCTGGTGGACGGCGGCGGCTACGCCATGCACGTCGAGCTGGAGTTCGAGCCCGACGTCGCGTCCCGGCTGCTGCGCGCGGCGGCCATCCTCGACTGCCCGCCGCAGGGCGTGGTGGTCGAGCTGGCCATGCACGCGCTCGACTCGTTGGAGGATGCCGGGCTCCACGTCATCAAGGGCGACAAGGTAGACCCGAGCCTCGAGGAGCTCGCGCGGATGGTCGACCGGGCCATCAAGAAGGGCAACACCGAGACCTGTCCGCGCTGCGGCGACCCGTACGATCGGCGGATGCCGGCCGCGTCCCGCGTGACCGATGACCGAGACATCGCCATCTGCGGTCGTTGCGGCGGTGAGGAGGCCCTGCTGGACGCGGCCGGTAGGCCGTTGCCGCCGCCGTCGGACTGGCCGCTCTTCCAGGCCGAGAGCGATGACTGAGAAGCAGCGCGGCACCGCCGACGTCACCCTGGTCCTCTGGGTCGACCAGCCGGCGGCCGTCGACTTCCTCATCCGGCGCTTCGGCCGGAACGCCCAGGACCGGGGCACGCTGGTGGTCGAGGACAACCCGGAGGTGCGGCCGGCCGAGACCGGCGGGCTGTTCGTCGCGCTGAGCTACCAGCACACCGCCAAGAACTACGGCAACGGAGAGTGGGACGCGCGGCGCTTCTACGAGAAGGCCGTCGAGGGCGCGCCCTTCCGCTTCCACCTCTACCGGGTCGACGTGAACGACTGGTCGCCGGTCTAGGTTGCTACCCATCAGGTCCGAACGGGGCGCCTCCGGGCGCCCCGTTCGGCGTCTTAGGCCGATCTACCAGGGGCTTCGCGCCGAACGACGAGGCGCGTGGCTATACCGACTGGATCGCCCGCATGAGATCGACCAGCCCGTGGCCCTGGAAGTATCGCTCACGACCCAGCGAGGTGGCCGATTCCAGGAAGATCCG
>DASXRB010000391.1:0-7174 GCA_036506875.1 Kribbellaceae bacterium
GCGTTCCGGCACAAGTCCGGGCGCTTCCTCGCCGAAGGGCCGCAGGCGGTCCGCGAGGCGCTGCGGAGCGGACTCGTGGTGGAGGTCTACGCCGAGCCGGCCGCCGAGGACCGGCACCGCGACCTCCGCAACCTCGCCCGCGCGTCCAGCACCCCGTGGCTCGCGGTCGACGACGCGGCACTGGCCGCGATCACCGACACGGTCACCTCGCAGGGCGTGGTCGCACTGTGCCGGCTGGTCGACGTCCCGCTGGAAGAAGCGGTACGACGTGACACCCGCCTGCTCGCGGCCGGCGTCCAGGTCCGCGACCCCGGCAACGCCGGCACGCTGATCCGCTGCGCCGACGCCGCGGGCGCGGAGGCTGTGGTCTTCTCCAGCGAGTCGGTCGACCCGCACAACCCGAAGGCGGTCCGCGCCAGCGCCGGCAGCGTCTTCCACCTCGCGATCAGCGTCGAGGCCGACATCGCCCGAGCCGTCTCGGACTGGCGCGGCCTCGGCCTGCAGGTGCTGGCCGCCGACGGCGAGGGTGACACCGACCTCGAGGACCTGGCCGACGCCGGCGGACTGGCCGCACCGACGGCCTGGCTGTTCGGCAACGAGGCCCACGGCCTCCCGTCGAGTGTGACGACCCTCGCCGACAAGGTCGTCCGGGTACCCATCCACGGCCGCGCGGAAAGCCTCAACCTCGCCACCGCGGCAGCCGTCTGCCTCTACGCCTCAGCCCGAGCCCACCGTCGTACCCCATGACCGTTCTCCGATCATCCGGCGTGCGCCGTCACGCGGCGGGCCGCACGCGTGACGGCACACGCCGAATGATCGGGGATTCCTGGCGAGGGGCGGGGGAGCGTCGGTACGGTGTGCGGACGGGTGGCTCGCGGCCCGGCAGGGGCGGTTTCTAGACTCTTCCCGGCAGCACGCCTGATTTTTCGAATGCCAGCGCGAAAGGGAGCCATGTCTGCTCCGAACAAGGACTACGACCCGGTCGAGGTCACTCCACTGCATGCCGACGAGATCGAGCGCGTCCAGAAGGAGGCGCTCGAGGCTGTCGCCGGTGCCAGGGACCTGACCGAGCTCGCCGAGGCCAAGCACCAGCACCTGGGGGACAAGTCGCCGATCGCGCTCGCGAACCGGGAGATCGGGGCGCTCCCGCCGCAGGCCCGCAAGGAGGCCGGTCAGCGCATCGGCGCCGCCCGCAAGGCGGTCACCGAGGCCCACGCCGCGCGCCTGGCCGTGCTCGAGGCCGAGCACGAGCAGCGGATGCTGGCCGAGGAGCGGGTCGACGTCACGCTGCCCTGGCACACCCCGCGGCTCGGTGCCCGGCACCCGCTGTCGCTGATCTCCGAGCAGATCGCGGACGTGTTCACCGCGCTCGGCTGGGACGTCGCGGAGGGGCCCGAGGCCGAGGCCGAGTGGCTGAACTTCGACGCGCTGAACTTCCAGCCCGACCACCCGGCGCGGCAGATGCAGGACACGTTCTTCGTGGACCCGCCGGGATCCGGTGTGGTGCTGCGGACGCACACGTCGCCGGTGCAGGCGCGCACGATGCTGACCCAGGAGCCGCCGATCTACGTGATCTGCCCGGGCCGGGTCTACCGCACCGACGAGCTGGACGCGACGCACTCGCCGGTGTTCATGCAGGTCGAGGGCCTGGTCGTGGACGAGGGCATCTCGCTGGCGCACCTGAAGGGCACCCTGGACCACTTCGTCGTCCAGATGTTCGGCGAGGGCCTGGAGTCGCGGCTGCGGCCGAACTTCTTCCCGTTCACCGAGCCGTCGGCCGAGGTGGACCTGAAGTGCTTCGTGTGCCGCGGCGAGTCCGTCGGCAACCCGGACCGCCCGTGCCGTACCTGCGGCAGCGAGGGCTGGATCGAGTGGGGTGGTTGTGGGGTGGTGAACCCGCGGGTGCTGCAGGCGTGCGGCATCGACACCGACAAGTACTCGGGCTTCGCGTTCGGGATGGGCCTGGAGCGGACGCTGATGTTCCGCAACGGCGTCGAGGACATGCGGGACATGCTCGAGGGTGACGTGCGGTTCAGCCGCCAGTTCGGGATGGAGGTCTGATGCGGGTCCCACTGTCGTGGCTGCGTGAGTACGTCGACCTGCCGGCCGGAGTGACCGGTCGCGAGGTCGGGGACAAGCTGGTCCGGGCGGGTCTCGAGGTCGAGACCGTCGACGAGGCCGGCGCCGACATCAAGGGCCCGATCGTGGTGGCCCGGGTGCTGTCGTTCGAGGTCGAGGAGCACTCGAACGGCAAGAGCATCCGCTGGTGCTCGATCGACACCGGCGAGGACGAGCCGCGCTGGGTGGTCTGCGGCGCGCACAACTTCGTCGTCGGCGACCTGGTCGTCGCTGTGCTGCCGGGCGCGGTGCTGCCGGGCGGTTTCGAGATCTCGGCGCGCAATACCTACGGGCACGTGTCGGACGGCATGATCTGCTCGACCCGCGAGCTCGGCATGGGCGTCGACCACACCGGCATCCTGGTGCTCGGCAAGCACGAGGCGAAGCCGGGCGCCGACGCGGTCGAGCTGCTGCACCTGCGCGACGACGTGCTCGACATCGCGGTGACACCGGACCGCGGCTACGCGCTGTCGATCCGCGGCGTCGCCCGCGAGGTCGCGACGGCGTACGGCGTGGAGCTTCGTGACCCGGCCGCGGTCGAGGTGAACGCCAAGGACGAGCCGTCGTACGGCGTGCGGGTCGAGGACCCCGCCGGGTGCCCGGTCTTCGTGGCGCGCACCGTCACCGGGATCAACCCGAAGGCGGCCACGCCGCGCTGGATGCAGCAGCGGCTGGTGCTGGCCGGGATGCGGCCGATCTCGATCGGCGTCGACGTGACGAACTACGTGATGCTGGAGCTGGGCCAGCCGATCCACGGCTACGACAAGGCCAAGCTGGCCGGCGACATCGTCGTACGACGGGCGAGGGCGGGGGAGAAGCTGGTCACGCTCGACGACCAGACCCGCGACCTGGACCCCGAGGACCTGCTGATCACCGACGACTCCGGCCCGATCGGCATCGCCGGCGTGATGGGCGGCGCGTCCACCGAGATCAGCGAGTCGACCAGTGACGTGGTGATCGAGGCGGCGCACTTCGACGCGATCGCGATCGCCCGGTCCTCGCGCCGGCACAAGCTGTCGTCGGAGGCGTCCCGCCGGTTCGAGCGCGGTGTCGACCCGGAGCTGCCGCCGCACGCCGCGCAGCGGGTCGCCGACCTGCTGTCCGAGCTGGCCGGCGGCACCGTCGAGCGGACCCAGACGCTGGTCGGCGACCCGATCCAGCCGAAGCGCGTGACCTTCCGTGTCGACCACCCGGCGAAGGTGGCCGGTGCGCCGATCTCGCGCGAGGAGACCCTGCGGCACCTCAAGGACGTGGGCTGCAAGCTGCCCTACGAGCGCGAGCCGGACGACGACCTGCTGACCGTGACCGCGCCGTCGTGGCGGCCGGACCTGCGGGACCCGAACGACTTCGCCGAAGAGGTCATCCGGCTGTACGGGTACGAGAACGTGCCGTCGGTGCTGCCGGCGGCTCCCGGCGGTCACGGCCTGACGGTCGCGCAGCGGCGCCGCCGCCGGGTCGCCCAGGCGCTGGTCGGCGCCGGCCTGACCGAGGTGGTCTCATACCCGTTCGTCGGCGATGCGGACCTCGACGCGCTGGGGCTGCCGGCCGACGACGTACGACGCGACACCGTCAAGCTGACGAACCCGCTGTCCGACGAGGAGCCGGGGCTGCAGACGACGCTGCTGCCCGGGCTGCTGCGGACCGCGGCGCGCAACGTCGGGCGCGGGCACACCGACCTCGCGATCTACCAGACCGCGCTGGTGTTCAAGCCGCGCCCGGACAGCAAGCCCGCGCCGCTGCCGGCGGTGACCAAGCGGCCCACCGACGAGGAGATCGCCGCCCTGTACGACGCCCTGCCGGAGCAGCCGACGCATCTCGCGGCCGTGCTCACGGGCGCTCGTACCCCGGCCGGCTGGTGGGGCAAGGGCGAGCCGGTCGCGTGGGCGGACGCCGTACAGGTCGCGCGGACGGTCGCCGCGGCGACCGGCGCGGAGGTGACCGTGCGGAACGCTGAGCTGGCGCCGTGGCATCCGGGGCGGTGCGCGGCGATCCTGGTCGGCGACGAGGTGGTCGGGCACGCGGGTGAGCTGCACCCGAAGGTGTGCCAGGCGTTCGGGCTGCCGCCCCGGTCCGCGGCCGCCGAGGTCGACCTGGACAAGCTGATCGACGCGGGACCGCAGCTGGTTGCCTCGAGCCCCTTCTCGTCGTACCCGGTGGCGAAGGAGGACGTCGCGCTGATCGTGCCGGCCTCCGTGGCGGCGGCAGACGTCGAGGCGGCGCTGGTCGAGGGCGCGGGCGAGCTGCTGGAGTCGGTGCGGCTGTTCGACGTCTACACCGGTGAGCAGGCCGGCGAGGGCAAGAAGTCGCTCGCGTTCGCGCTGCGCTTCCGGGCGCCGGACCGCACGCTCACCGAGGCCGAGGTCGCCGACGCCCGGCAGGCCGCGGTCCAGGTGACCGTCGAGCGCTTCGGCGCCGTCCAGCGCGTCGCCTGAGTCCCGTGGCCCGGATCGCGGTCGCCGCGCCGAACCAGGCGGCCGCCGACGCCGGGGTGCGGGTGGCCGCCGAGGGCGGCAACGCGGTCGACGCGGCACTGGCGGCGACGCTGGTGGTGATGGTCAACGAGATCGGCATCGTGTCGCCGGGCGGCGGCGGGTACGTCACCGTGCAGCCGGCCGGCGACGACCCGGTGACGATCGACGGCTGGGTCGAGATGCCGGGTCGAGGGCTGCCGCCGGAGCGGTTCGGACGCGGCGTGTGGGACATCACCACCGAGTACGGCGGCGGCACGACGATGACGGTCGGGCACGGCTCGGTCGGTACGCCGGGCGCGATCAAGGCGCTGGACGTGGCGCACAAGCTCTACGGACGGGCGCCGTGGCGGGAGGTGGTCGCGCCGTCGGTGGAGATCGCGCGCGACGGGTTCCCGTTGTCGCGGACCTCGGCGTACTACCTGTCCTATGTGCACGACATCGTTTTCGGCTGGCAGCCGGAGAGCCGGGCCGTCGTGCACGACGCGACCGGCGCCGTGCTGACTGCGGGGTCGGCGGTGCGGATCCCGGATCTCGCCGACGCGCTGCGGCTGATCGCGGACGAGGGTGCGGTCGCGCTCTACGAAGGCGACCTCGCGGCGTTGATCGTGGCCGACATGGTCGCGAACGGCGGCATCCTGACCGCGGCCGACCTGGCGTCGTTCGAGGCGGTGGTGCGGCCCGCGCTCGTGGTGGACCAGAGCGGCTGGCGGATCGCGACCAACCCACTGCCCGCGGTCGGCGGGGTGGCGCTGGCGGCGATGCTGGCGCTGCTGGAGGGGGTGCCGGCCTCCGGCGCGTGGACGTCGGCCGAGGCCGGACGGCTGGTCGACGTACAGCATGCGGTGCTCGGGCGGCGGCTGACCGAGCTCGACCGCGAGGACGAGCGGGTGCTCGCGGGGCGCGGGCTGCTGACGATGGCGGCCGGCGGCGACCTGCGGGCACTGTCGTCGCCGAGTACCGCGACCGTGTCGGTGGTGGACGACGCGGGCGACGCGTGCGCGGTGACGGTGTCGTCCGGCTACGGCTCCGGGGTGCTGGCGCCCGGGACCGGCCTGTGGCTGAACAACGCGCTGGGGGAGCAGGAGCTGCTGCACGGCGGCCCGCACAGCCTGCCCGTCGGCACCCGGCTCACCTCGAACATGGCGCCGACCGTGGCCCGTCGTACCGCCGACGGAGCGGTCCTCGCCATCGGCTCACCCGGTTCCGACCGCATCCCGACCGCCCTGGCGCAGGTGTTGGCGTTGTTCGTGCACGGTGGCCTCGACCTGGAGTCCGCGATCCGGCACCCTCGCGTCCACGTCCGCGTCCGCGAGGACATCCGCGTCGACCACGAGGACGACCTCGACCTCCCCGCCGGCATCCCGCTCCCCACCCGCGCCATGCCGCCGCACTCCATGTACTTCGGCGGCGTCTCCGCGGCGCTCTGGTCACCCGGGAGTACGCTCACCGCCGCATCCGACCCCCGCCGTACCGGAGCAACAGCCGCCTCCGGCTGACGCCGGTTCGCCCACGGAGGCGCAGCAGCCCTTCCCTCGCCACGCGTCCAGTCCCTCCTTCGTCGCCACGGCCGCGATGCCGAGCGCGGCGACAGGGTCGGCCCAGGACCAGCCGAGCGTCGCGTTGAGGACGAGCCCGGCCAGCAGCACGGCGGACAGGTAGGTGCACAGCAGGGTCTGTTTGGAGTCCGCGACCGCGGAGGCGGAACCGAGCTCACGGCCGGTGCGCCGCTGCGCCGCCGACAGCACGGGCATGACCACCAGCGAGACCGCCGCGAGCACGATGCCGGGGACCGACGGCTCGGCCTCGCCGCGTCCGGCCAGCGCCCGGACGGCGTCGACGGTGACGTAGGCGGCGAGCGCGAAGAACGAGACGGCGATGATCCGCAGCGCGGTCCGCTCACGTTCATCCCGCGCCGCGTGGTCGCGGGCTGAGAACTGCCAGGCGACGGCGGCGGCGGACGAGACCTCGATGACGGAGTCCAGCCCGAAGCCGATCAGCGCAGTGGACGACGCGAGCGTGCCGGCCGTGATCGCGACGACCGCCTCGGCGAGGTTGTAGCCGATCGTCGCGGCAACCAGCCGCCGGATCCGCCGGGCGAGGGCGTCGCGGCGGCCGGCGCTCGGCCCGAGCGTGATCGCGGTCATCAGCAGCAGTCCCCGGACCCGCCGCAGGCCTTGTCGGCCTCGACCGCGACCACCGCGGTGCGCAGGTCGTCCAGGGCGTGGCCGAGCCGCTCGTCGGCGAGCTCGTAACGGGTACGGCGCCCGACGGGGACGGCGACGACCAGGCCGCAGTCCCGCAGACAGGCGAGGTGGTTCGACAGCCGGGTCCGGGAGATCCCGAGCCGCTCGGCGAGGTCCGACGGGTGCGCCGGGGCCTCGCGGAGCGCGAGCAGCAACCGGCACCGGATCGGATCGGCCAGCGCGCGCCCGAACCGCCCCAGCACATCGATGTCCGCGGCAAGAGTCAGCACACCACCGGACGATACACGAACGCCTGAATTCAGAACATCATGGACTCAGCGCTCAACGCCTCCCCACCTCGATCATCGGGCCCTTCTGACCCGGCGTGTCGTCGTTCGTCGG
>DASXRB010000392.1:0-2024 GCA_036506875.1 Kribbellaceae bacterium
GCGCAGCACCACCACCCGCAGCGCCGACGGCGCCGGCCTCCGCTCCGCCAACGGCGCCGGCCTCCGCTCCGCCAACGGCGCCGGCCTCCGCTCCGCCGACGGCGACCACGGCACTTGCCACTCAGCCGCCGCGGGCACACCGGCCAGAGCCCGCCGCCGTTACCACGAAGTCGACCTGCTGCGCTTCGTCGCCGCCGCGGCGGTCGTCGGCTTCCACTACATGTTCCGCGCCAGCGTGGAGCACCCCGCGTTCGCCCACACCGGCTTCTCCGATCCGGGCGGCGTCTTCCGCTACGGCTACCTCGGCGTCGACCTCTTCTTCGTGATCAGCGGGTTCGTCATCCTCAACAGCGCATGGAACAAGGCGCCGAGCGCCTTCGTGGCGTCCCGGATCGGCCGGCTCTACCCGGCGTTCTGGGTGGCGTGCACGCTTACCGCGCTGGTGATGGCGTTCGACCCGAGCGACCGTTTCCACGTGACGGGCGGCCAGTGGCTGGTCAACCTCACGATGACCCCGCAGCTCTTCGACGTCCCCCAGGTCGACGGCGTCTACTGGACGCTCCTCGTCGAGCTGAAGTTCTACCTGCTCGTCCTGGTGCTCTGCCGGCTGGGGCTCACCCTGAACCGGGTGCTGTGCTTCGCGCTCGGCTGGCTGACGATCTCGATCTGGGACGCGTTGGTTCCGCTGCCCGACCTGCTCGACGAGCTGCTCGTGCCGGAGTGGAGCGGCTACTTCGTCGCGGGGATTCTGTTCGCCCTCGTCGCGCGGGAGGGCTGGCGCCGGCGGTACGTCGTCGTGCTGCTCGCCACGTACGCCTGGGCGCTGGGCGTCGCGGTCGACTTCGCGGGCAGGCAGACCGAGCGCTACGGCGCCAGCGTCTCGCCGTACGTGGTGGTCGGCGTGGTGAGCGCGATCTTCGGGATCTTCGCCCTGATCGCCTCGCACCGGTTGCAGTGGCGCTGGACCGCCAGGGTCGCCGTCATCGGCGGGCTCACCTACCCGCTCTACCTGCTGCACGAGAACGTCGGCTTCGTGCTCTTCGGGCTGGGCCGCGGCCTGGCGTCGCGGTGGGTCGTGCTCGCCGGCGTGCTCGCCATCGTCGTCGCGCTGGCGTGGGCGCTGCACGTCACGGTCGAGCAGCGCTTCGCCGCCCCGCTCGCGGGTTGGCTCCGGCGACGCTGGGCGGCCTACGGCGCGGTCTCCAGCCGCCTGGGCGCCACCGACGTCGTCCTGGATGATCGGCACTCGCTGGCGGACGCGGTGAGCCGGCACTGGTCGGCGCCGGGCACCGCCCCGTCCTCCAGCTTCGGACGCATCCTCTGATCGCGACGAGCCGCCCGCCCCCGCGAGACCGGCCCGCGCGGGCCGTCGGGGCAGGAGGGGCAGGCGCCGTCACCGGGCGTGACGGCGCCTGACGGCACGGACGGTCAGGGCTTCACGCCGGTGACCAGCGCGTTGTAGAACAGGCCAGCCGGGATCACCCGGCTCCACACGTGCTTGTCGAGCGCCGCCAGCGTCATCCAGCCCCGGTACGCGAACACGGCCCAGCCGAAGCCGAGCTTCTCCTTCGGCACGGCGCACTCGAGCGTGCGCACCGGCCAGCCGAACCAGGACGCGGTCAGCTCCTCGGTCCGCACCTCGACGTCGACCGCGCCCGCGGAGACCGCGAGACGGCGCAGATCGTCGGGGGCGAACGTGTGCAGGTCGACGACCGCCTCGAGCCGCGCGGCGGCGGACGACTCGTCCAGCTCCGCCTGCGGACGCCGCCAGCCGGTCAACCCGGGCAGCCGGGTGAGGTTGGTGGCGGTGAACCAGGTGAGCTGGGAGAGCTTGCGCGCAACCACGTCGCCGTACCTGGTCGGCTCACCGGCGAAGACGAACCGGCCACCCGGCTTGAGCACCCGCATCACCTCGCGGAGGGAGAGCTCCACGTCCGGGATGTGGTGCAGCACGGCGTGGCCGACGACCAGGTCGAACGACTCGTCGTCGTACGGGATCGACTCGGCGTCGGCGACCCGGCCGT
>DASXRB010000393.1:0-4188 GCA_036506875.1 Kribbellaceae bacterium
CGCGGATGACCTGACCCCGGCCCAGGTGGCCGACCTGGACGCCTCGCGAGTAACGGGCATCGTCATGGCCGCGGGCAGCCCGACGAGCCACGGCGCGATTCTGGCCCGGTCCCGCGCCATCCCCGCCGTGGTCGCCGCCGGCCCGGCCGTGCTGGACGTACCACCCGGTACGACCGTTGCCCTTGACGGTACGACGGGACGGGTCTTCGTCGACCCCGGCGAGGAGACGTTGCGTGAGCTCGACGCCGCCGACCAGCGGGCACGGGCGAAGGCCGAGCTGGCGAGGGCGAGAGCCTTCCAGCCAGCCGTCACGCGCGACGGGGTCGAGGTCCTCGTCGGCGCCAACCTGGGATCCGTCCCGGACGCGCGCGCAGCCGCTGACAACGGTGCCGAGCTCGCCGGGCTCGTCCGCACCGAGTTCCTGTACCTCGGCCGGCAGCAGCCACCCACGACCGAGGAACAGATCGAGGTCTACCGGTCGCTGGCCGGCGCACTCGGCGGAGAACGCCTCACACTGCGAACCCTCGACATCGGAGGCGACAAACCACTTCCGTACGTACCGCAGCCACCCGAGGCCAACCCGTTCCTCGGCATGCGGGGCATCCGGCTGGCACTGGCCCAGCGCGACCTCCTCGACGACCAGCTCCGCGCGATCGTCGCGGTGGCCTACGAGACGCCGGTCAGCGTGATGTTCCCGATGGTAAGCACCGTCGACGAGCTCACGGCCGCGCGGCATCGCCTCGACCGTGCGATCCAGCGCGCCGGCCGCGGCCGGCCTGCGGGGCTGCAGGTCGGGATCATGGTCGAGGTCCCGGCCACCGCCCTCAAGGCAGACGCCTTCGCGCCGCACGTCGACTTCTTCAGCATCGGCACCAACGACCTGACCCAGTACACCCTGGCCGCGGAGCGGGGCAACCCGTCGGTCGCCGCGTTGGCCGACCCGCTCGACCCTGGCGTACTGCAACTGGTCCGGGCCGTCTGCCGGGCCGCCGAAGGCCGTTGCCTGGTCGCCGTCTGCGGCGAGCTGGCCGCCGACGAGACGGCGATCCCGCTGCTGGTGGCCCTCGGCGTCCGCGAGCTCAGCGTGGCACCGTCCTGCGTCGCCGCCGTGAAGCAGGCCGTCCGGCAGATCGACCGCGCCGCGGACGCCGACCTGGTCCACCGTGCCCTGACTGCGACAGGACCCGGAGACGTCCGCGCGATCCTCGGCTGATCCAGCTGGTCTCGGCACGACCGACCCGGCGGGATCAGCCGGACTCGGCCGCGCGGATCCGGTCGGCGAGGTCCCGTATGGCGTCACGCAAGGCCTGCTCGGCGTCGACGCCTCTCTCGCGGGCGCGTCGTACCAGGTCGAGCAGCTCGGCGCCGATCTGTTCGGACGGCGACAGCGACGGGGCGGAAGGAGTCCCGGACGTGCCCTCGGCGTGGTCGGAAAGGCCCGATGATGCGCGACTCGCCGGGGCGGAAGGGCCCGATGATGGGTAGAGCTTGGCGGATCTGCCGAGGACCTTGTCGGCGAGGGCCAGGGCCGGGAGGGCGTGCGGGATGCCTTCCAGGACGGAGGTGCGGGACTTCTCGGCGGACTTGATGGTGTCCCAGTTCGCCTCTACGGCGGCGGCGTCGGGAGCGTGGACGTCCGCGAAGACGTGCGGGTGACGGCGGACGAGCTTGTCGACGATGTCGGCGGCCACGTCGTCCACCGACCACGCCTCGGACTCGTGCTCCTCGGCGATCCGGGAGTGGAACATCACCTGCAGCAGCAGGTCGCCGAGCTCCTCGCGGAGGTGCTCGCGGTCCCCGGACTCGATCGCCTCGAGGGTCTCGTAGGTCTCCTCGAGCAGGTACGTCGCCAGCGTGCGGTGCGTCTGTTCGCGGTCCCACGGGCAGCCGGTACGGAGCCGGTCCATGACGCGCACCAGGTCGATCAGCCGCGCCCCGGGGACGTCGTACGAGCCGTGCAGGATCTCGACCTCGAGGTCGCCGCCGGGCTCCCGGACGAGCTGGTCGGAGATCAGCCGGAGCAGGCCGGGGTCACCGTCCTCGCCGGCGAACCAGACGACGGTCGCGGTCCCGTTCGCCGCCGCCGCGCTCTCCGCGGTCCCGGCAGCGGCCGCGCGCAGCCAGGACCAGCGCCGGGCGTCGTCACCCTCGACCGCGACGGGTTCCACACCGGCGGTCGTCAGGGCGGTGACCGCCGGGGAGTCCGCTGACGCGCAACCGACCAAGGCGGCGTCCCGCAGCGCCTGCCAGGCATGCCAGGTCAGCTGACCAGGCGCGACCCGCGGACTGGTGAGGATTACGACGATCCGGCCGGAGGTCACTGCGGGGGCTGCTCGCCGGTGTTCTGGGCCTGGTTCGCCGCCTGCTGGAACGGGGTCGACAGCGAGCCGGAGATCGCGTCGATCTTGTCGCCGGTCCAGCGACCGTAGCGCGGGTTCACGTCGACGCCGATCGTGCCGGCCGCCTCGGTGATGATCCTGGCGCCCTTCTGGGCGGCCTCGCGGGCAGCGGGGTCGGTGATACCGCTCCCGCCGCCGATCTTGACCAGGTCGATCTGGCCGCGGGTGAAGTCGCGCAGGAAGTCGTTCGCGACCGGGTCCTTCTCGAACTTGTCCAGCAGCGCGGCGTCCGGGATGACCTGCTTCACCGCGCTCGCCACCTCGGCGTCGGACACCGACACCGACCGCTGCTCGGCGACCTGGCGGGACAGCTCGGCGTTGATCATCAGCTGCAGCGCCGAGGTCGGGCTGATCGGCTGGCCCTGCGCCCTCGTCACCGCGGTGACGACGTCGTCGAGCCGTCCGAGCGAGATCTCGGTGTCGCCGACCGACGCCGCGGCGCCCGGGTGGGTGCCGCTCGCGCATCCCGCGAGCAGTACGACGGCACCGGCCGCCGCTGCGGCGGCACGGGCGAGGCGGGACTTCGTTGCTGCCACGCCACCATTCATCAGAACGGTCCCTTCAGGTCTCATACGGCTGCGACCGCGGGTTCTGCGATCACGTCGTCGATCAGCTTCGTGCACCACCGCAGCAGCTCCACGTCGCGCAATGGTTGTTGCCCGGCGACCGGCCCTGATGACGCTGTGGCCGGTCTCGGCACCAGGATCGTACGCACTGCGGGCTTCACCAGGCTCTTCGGGTACAGCCTGTTCAGCCTGAGCAGCCGCGAGTCGGGCAGCACGACGGGGCCGAACCGGACCAGGTTGCCCTGCAGCGTCACGTCGGACAGGCCCGCGGCGCGGGCGTGGTTGCGGAACCGGGCGACCTCGACCAGGTTCGCGACCGGCGCCGGGATGTCGCCGTACCGGTCCTGCAGCTCCTCGCCGAGCTCGGCCAGCGCCTCGTCGGTGCGCACCGCGGCGAGCCGCTGGTACATCTCCAGCCGCAGCCGCTGCGACGGCACGTAGTCGTGCGGCAGGTGCGCGTCGACCGGCAGCTCGATCTTGACGTCCGGCTCCTCGACGGCGGTGTCGCCGCGGTACTCCGCGACCGCCTCGCCGACCAGCCGGACATACAGGTCGAAGCCGACGTCGGCGATGTGCCCGGACTGCTCGCCGCCGAGCAGGTTCCCCGCCCCGCGGATCTCCAGATCCTTCATCGCCACCTGCATACCGGCGCCGAGATCGGCGTGCTGCGCGATCGTCGCGAGCCGGTCGTGCGCGGTCTCGGTGAGCGGCTTCTCCGGCGGGAAGAAGAAGTACGCGTACGCCCGCTCCCGGCCGCGACCGACCCGGCCGCGCAGCTGGTGCAGCTGGGACAGCCCGAGCAGGTCGGCTCGCTCCACGATCAGCGTGTTCGCGTTGGAGATGTCGATGCCGGACTCGACGATCGTCGTACACACGATCACGTCGGAGCGCTTCTCCCAGAAGTCCAGGATCACCTGCTCCAGCGTATGTTCCGACATCTGCCCGTGCGCGACCGAGATCCTTGCCTCGGGCACCAGCTGGCGCAGCCGGGCGGCGGCCTTCTCGATCGTGTTCACCCGGTTGTGCACGAAGAACACCTGGCCCTCGCGCAGCAGCTCGCGACGGATCGCGGCGGTGATCTGCCCCTCGTCGTACCCGCCGACGAAGGTCAGGACCGGGTGCCGCTCCTCCGGCGGGGTGGCGATCGTGGACATCTCGCGGATGCCGGTGATCGACATCTCCAGGGTGCGTGGGATCGGGGTCGCGGACATCGTCAGGACGTC
>DASXRB010000394.1:0-1734 GCA_036506875.1 Kribbellaceae bacterium
GCAGGCCGCCACGTCGACGTTGTCGAAACCGACGGCGTGGTTCGCGACGATCCTGAGCCGGTCGCCTGCCGCGTCCAGCACCTCGTCGTCGATCCGCTCGGTGAGGAGGGTCAGCAGACCGTCCTTGTGCTCGGCGCGGCGCAGCAGCTCGGCGCGTGGCATCGCCTCCGGCGGCCCGGTGTAGAGGTCGAGCTCGCAGCGGCCGTCGAGGGCGCGCATCGCCTCCGGAACCAGCTCGCGGGTCAGCAGCACGGCCGGCTCAGCCATGAACATTCACCAGGTTCTCGAACGCCGCAAGCGCGAGGCGGATGTTCTCGACGGAGTTGGCGTAGGAGAACCTGAGGTACCCCTCGCCGTACGAGCCGAAGGCCGTTCCCGGCAGGCACGCGACACCGGCGACGTCGAGCAGCCGGCCGGACAGCGCCGCGGCGGACATGCCGAGCTCGCGTACGTTGGGGAAGGCGTAGAACGCGCCGCCCGGCTGGACGCAGGACACCCCGGGAACGGCGCGGAGACCGGACACGATGACGTCCCGCCGCTCGCGGAACGCCGTGGCCATCCGCTCCACGTCGTCCCACGGTCCCTCCAGCGCCGCGATGGCCGCGTGCTGGCTGAACGCCGAGGTGCACGACACCGAGTTGATCACCAGCCGGGTGACCGGCTCGACCAGGGCGGGAGGCAGTACGCCGAAGCCCAGCCGCCAGCCGGTCATCGCGAACGTCTTCGACCAGCCGTCGAGCAGCACCGTCCGCTCGGCCATGCCGTCGACGTCGAGGACGCTGTGGTGCGTGCCGTCGTAGGTCAGGGCCCAGTACACCTCGTCGCTGAGCACCACCAGGTCGTGCTCCATCGCGGTGCGCGCGACGGCCTCGAGCTGTGCGGCGCTCGACACGCTGCCACACGGGTTGTGTGGCGAGTTGAGGATCAGCAGCTTCGTGCGCTCGGTGATCAGCGACGCCAGCTCGCCGGGGTCGACGGCGAAGCCGTTCTCCTCGCGCAGCGGCACCGGCACCGGCGTCGCGCCGGCGAACGCGGTGATCGACGCGTACATCGGGAAACCCGGGTCCGGGTAGAGGACCTCGTCACCCTCCTCGCACAGCGCCAGGATCGTGAAGAACATGATCGGCTTGGCGCCCGGCGTGATCACCACCCGGTCAGGTGTGGTGCTCATCCGGCCCGTGCGTTCCAGGAAGTCCGCCACCGCGGTGCGCAGCTCCGGGATGCCCGGAGCGGGGACGTAGTGGGTGTAACCCTTGTCCAGCGCCTCTCGCGCGGCCGCGACGATGTGCGCCGGGGTGTCGAAGTCGGGCTCGCCGATCTCCAGGTGCACGATCTCGCGCCCGCTCCGCTCCAGGGCCTTCGCCTTGGCCAGCACCTCGAACGCCGACTCCGTCCCGAGCCGGTCCATCCGACGCGCAAGTCTCATGACCGTTCCTCTCCCGAGCGACATCAGCCGATCCGGTTCACAACCATCACGGCACAACGCCCGCTGGCGGTCAAGCGGCCCCACGCGACGAAGCGACGTACGACGCCGGGCTTGGGTCGGGCGGATCCATCGGGAGGACCCGCCCGACCGGCGCGCGTCAGCTGCAGCCCGGGAAGGCGAAGGATCCGATCCTGGTCTGCCAGCCGTTGTTGGAGGAGTTTCGGTAGTACTGGTTGACGTACCAGAAGGTGCAGTCGTCCACGGGGTCGACGTTCATCGAGGTGTAGTCGCCCCAGCGGTTGCTGACC
>DASXRB010000395.1:0-3045 GCA_036506875.1 Kribbellaceae bacterium
GCGGCTGGGATGATGTGGGCGACGACGAGCCGACGACAGGGTGAGGCGACAGGTGAGCTGGGACGACGAGTCTGAGCCGACGATGCGGGTACCGCGGGAGCCGGGAGATCCCGACCACACGCGGGTCCTACCCAGCGGACACCAGAGCCCGTTCCCGCCACAGAGCCCCCAGCCGGGTGGACCGCCACCGCAGCACTCGTACACCGGCGGGCCCTCGTACCCCGGTGGTCCGCACCCGCAGCAGCAGTACGCCGAGCCCGGCCGCCCGCAGCAACCACCGTGGCGGCCGGTGTACTCCGGGCAGGCCTGGCCGACCCAGCAGCCGTCGTACCCCGCTCATCCCCAGCAGGGCTCGCCGTACCAGCCGCAGCCGCCGCGCCAGACCAGCCGGGTCTCGCTGCTCGCCGCCGGGATCGCGCTCGTCGTCGGGCTGATCGCCGGCACGCTCGCCGCCATCACGGTGGTCACCGTGGACCGGACCAGCAGCGCGGAGACGCCGTCGGTCGGCAACGGGCCGGACCCGAGGATCCACTCCGGGTCGGTCGCCGACGTGGCGCAGCGGCTGCTGCCAAGCGTGGTGCAGCTGAAAGTGGACGGGAGCGACGGCAGCGGCACCGGCTCCGGCTTCGTCATCGACGGCGACGGGCACATCCTGACCAACAACCACGTGGTGGCGCTGGCCGGTGACGACGGCACGATCGAGGTCGTCACCGAGAAGGGCACCACGGCGACCGCGCGGCTGATCGGGAAGTCGCCCGCCTACGACCTCGCCGTCGTCAAGGTGGACGGGTTGGACACACCGGCGGTGCAGTTCGGCCAGTCCTCGAAGGCCGTGGTCGGGCAGGACGTGGTCGCGATCGGCTCCCCGCTCGGGCTGGCCGGGACGGTCACGTCGGGCATCGTCTCGGCCAAGAACCGGCCCGTGACGGCCGGCGGCGAGGGCGAGATCTCGTACATCAACGCGCTGCAGACCGACGCCGCGATCAACCCCGGCAACTCCGGCGGCCCGCTGGTCGACATGAGCGGCCGGGTGATCGGCGTGAACTCCGCGATCGCCACCGTGCGCGGCGAGACCGCGGGCGAGAGCGGCAACATCGGCCTCGGGTTCGCGATCCCGATCGACCAGGCCCGCCGTACGGCCGAGCAGCTGATCGCCACCGGCAAGGCGTCGTACCCGGTGATCGGCGCGAACCTCGACATGCGGTACGACGGGGGCGCGAAGATCAGCGAGGTGAACTCCGGATCGCCCGCGGAGAACGGCGGGGTCCGGTCCGGGGACGTCGTCACCGCGATCGACGGGCAGAAGGTGACGAGCGCGGAAGGGCTGATCGTGGCCATCCGGACGCACCGGCCCGGCGAGATCATCAAGCTGAGCCTGGAGCGGGACGGCAAGACCGTCCAGGTCAGCGTCACCTTGGGAGAACAGACCGGCTGAGGCCGGGCTACTCTTGGCGCTGCTGACAGGCGGGGCCTGCATCACCGAGCCACGAAGGAGGGGACGACCGGATGCTCGACATCGGATTTCCCGAGCTTGTCGTCATCGCCCTCGTCGTGGTGATGGTGTTCGGGCCGCAGCGGCTGCCGGAGTTCGCGCGGAGCGCGGGCCGGTTCCTGCGCACGCTGCGGCAGATGGTGAACAACGCTCAGGACGACCTGCGGCGCGAGCTGGGGCCGGAGTTCCAGAACCTCGACGTCACCGACCTCAACCCGCGCAACTTCGTCAAGAAGCACCTGCTCGACGGCATCGACGACGACCTGGCCTCGGATCCGGTCAAGCCCGTCGACACCGTCCAGCCGAAGCCGGCGCTTGCCGCCGGCGAGAAGCCGCCGTACGACCCCGAGTCGACCTAGTGCCTCGTCAAGAAACGTCCGGCACGTTTAGCGGCGCCCCAGACGCCCGCTGGCGGCGTTGTCGTCGTCGCGCGATGCGCCGCATCGCTCTCCTCCTCCGCCTTGCCAGCGAACGCCTGGACCACCGCTAAACGCACCAACGTTTCTTGACGAGGCACTAGCGCCGTTGCGCCGGAGGAACAGGTCGTCAGTCGGCGACCACCGCCCGCAGGACGTCGACCTCGGCCGCCGACCTGGCAGGAGCCGCCGGCGGCATGGTGCTGTCCACCCGGACGGGTGCGGTTGTCCGACTCGCGGCACCGTCGCCTAGGGCGCCTCGAGCAGGATCGCGGCCAGCTCCTCGGGCCGGGAGAACATCGGCCAGTGGCCGGTGTCCATCGTGCGCAGCTCCCAGCTCGGTGACTCAAGCAGCGCCTTCACGTCGTCGCTGGGCTCGGGCCAGTCCATCAGGCACTTGATGTACGTCGCCGGCAGCTCGGCCAGCGGCCGCGCCAGGTACGACGGATCGGTGAGCGTGCGTCCAGGGTGCGGGGTCGAGCGCTGCTGCATGACGGCGATCTGCTCGTCGGTCAGGTCCTGACCGTCCAGGTCGTCCGGCCCGATCGGCGGCCAGTAACCGCCGTTGTCCGCGAGCAGCTTGGCGAACTGGGCCGCTTGCTCCGGCGTGCCGCCACTGCTGAACGACTCGCCATCGGACGGCACGTTCGAGTCGGTGAAGACGACCCTGCGCAGGCGGTCGCCGAGCTCGGTCGCGGCCTGCCCGACGGGAATGCCCGAGTAGCTGTGGCCGACCAGCACCACGTCGCGCAGGTCCACGGACTCGATCAGGCCGGTGATGTCGCCGACGTGCGTGTCCTGGCCGATCTGCGCGGCCGGCAGATCGCTGCGCTCGGCGAGTCCGGACAGGGTCACGGCGGTGGTGTCGTGTCCGGCGTCGCGCAGCAGCGGAACCACCTGGTCCCACGCCCACGCGCCCAGCCAGGCACCCGGTACGAGTACGAAATGAGCCATGGGCCGGACGCTAGTCCACAGGTCCGACAAGAACTGATCGTCGTTTGTCCGCCGACAGTGCCGTCGGTCAGGACCGGTACGTCGTCGGGAAACCTCACCGGCCGACCGGCGACAGGCCGAGCTGACGGCCGGCCAGCCCGCGCGGCCGCCCGCCGAGCCGGGTCGCGACCGAGCTGAGCACCC
>DASXRB010000396.1:0-2031 GCA_036506875.1 Kribbellaceae bacterium
AAAGGGATAGGGTCTTGAGCTCCGTGTTTCGCTCGCGTGGGGAGACGGGGGGGACGGGCGGACACCTGATTGCTCGGCTGGCGAACTCGCCAGCCGCCGCGCTCCGTGAGGGAGGCGCGCCATGAGCGGGCGCCTGCGGAGCGCGATTACCCTCGGTTTGGCGCTGGCGCTCGTGCTGCTCGTGGGCGGCCTCTCCGGGGAGACGTCCCCAGCCAGCGCCGCGCCGGGCGGCATCTTCACCAGGATCACGATCGACCCTCCGCCGGACTGCCCCAGCGGGTCGTTCGGCGTCGCCTTCGACGGGAGCGAGCTGCTCGTCTCCTGCTTCGACAACAACGTCATCACGCGGGTCGATCCGAGGACCGGGCAGAACCTCGGCACGATCACGATCCTGGGCGTCCTGCCCGAACAGGGCATCGGCGCGATCTCGTGGGACGCCACCGCCAACCTGCTCTGGCTCGGCACGGCGCAAGATGTCGAGTCGAAGGTGTACAGCGCCCGGCTGAACAAGGAGGACGGCACCGGCCAAGCGGCTCCGCGCTTCGTCCACCCGCTCACGGGCGGCGAGCTTCCGCTCATCGAGGGGTTGGCCTACGACCGCCACGACGGCACGATCTGGCTGAGCCCGGGCGCCTTCGAGCTCTCGGAGGATGCCGTCTACCACTACACGCAGACGGGACAACCGATCGGCTCCTTCAGGCCGGCGATCGCCTGCGGCGTCTCGGGGATCGAGGTCGCGCCGGACCAGCCGACCGATGCCGAGTACCTGTTCCTATCGAATGTCTGCGGGGAAATCTACTTGTCCGACCGGACGGGCAGCGCCGTGAGTCTCTTCACAACGGTGGATGCCTCCGTCGAGGACGTGGAGTGCGACGCGCAGACCTTCGACGTGAAGGTGCTCTGGAACAAGGCCGCACCGCCCAGCTTGGAGCTGATCGCCGTCGAGGTCGCCCCCGACCAGTGCGCCACGCCGACGTTCACACCCACCGACACGCCCACCCCCACGGAAACGGCGACCTTGACGCCGATCCCGACAGAGACGTTCACGCCCACCGACACGCCGACCGCGACCGAGACAGCGACCGCCACACCGACTGAGACGCCCACCTTCACGCCCACCGAGACACCCACCGCCACGCCCACGTTCACGCCAACCGAAACCGCGACCGTTGGCCCGACCGGGACGGTCAGCGAGGTGCCGACCACGATCCCGTCCGAGACACCCACTGCAACGTTGAGCGCCACTGCGACCGCGACGCTCACTCGAACGGCCTCCGCCACGACGACCGCGACGAAGAGCGCGACGCCCGCGCGCTGCCAGCAGGACGATCGGGGCGGCGACGACCGCGACGGCGACGGCGACAAGGACGATCAGAACGGCGACGACGGCCGCGATGGCGAACGCCCCAACGGTGAGGCACGCGACGGCAACCACGACGACCACCACGCCGACTGCCCGCCCACCCCACATCGGACGCCGACCGCGACCGCGACGCCGGTCAAGACCCAGACCGCCACGCCGACCCGGACGCCATTTTCGGGCGCCGGCCGGGCGACCGGCGCCGGATGGATCCAGGTGCCCGGCGGCCGAGCCTACTTCGCCTTCTCAGTGCAACAGCGACGGACCGGCGACCCAGTCAGCGGGCACCTCGCCTACTTCAACCAGGCGACCGGAGAGCAGGTCAGGAGCACCGGTATCACCTCGCTCGTCATCACCGACAACACGGCGACGTTCGAGGGGAGCTGCCTGAACCGAGGGGTGCGGTGCACCTTCCGGGTGGTGGCACAGGACAACGGCGAGCCGGGCCGAGCCGACACGTTCAGCATCGTCCTGTCGCCGGGCACGCCCGCCAGCGGGGTCGTGCAGGGAGGCAACATCCAGGTACGCGGCTAGTGCCTCTTTCCATAAGACGGTCGTGGGTTAAGCCGCAAGGGGCTTGCCCTGGTAGGTCCACTTGAAGGGCTTGGCCATGGTGGCGTTGAAGTACTCGATGAAGGCGAGGAGCTGTCGGCGCAGGTCGTCGACGGAGG
>DASXRB010000397.1:0-8594 GCA_036506875.1 Kribbellaceae bacterium
GGCCGTGCCGCGGTGGTGACCGGCTCCGGCCGCGGCATCGGCAGGGCCATCGCGATCGCGCTCGCAGAGGCGGGCGCGGACGTCGTGGTCACCGCCCGCCGGGCGGCGGATGTGGCGGCCACCGCTGGGGAGATCCGGGCGCGCGGTCGGCGGGCCGTGGAGTTCCCCGGCGACCTGCGTGACGACATCACCGAGGCGCTGGCGCAGGCGGCGGTGGACGCCTTCGGCCGGCTCGACATCTGGATCAACAACGCGGGCGGTACGGACGAGGCTGGCGTCCGCCCCGCCATCGAGACGAGCGACGCGCAGGTGCGGGACATGCTCGAGCTCAACTTCGTGGCGGCCTTCGCCGGCTCCCGCGCGGCGGCGCGGCGTATGACGCTGGGTGGCGCGATCTTGAACGTGGCGTCCGGGGCGGGGATGCGCGCTGCGCCGAACACCGCGGCGTACGCGGCGGCGAAGGCGGCGCTGCTGAACCTCACCGTCACCATGGCGGCCGAGCTCGCGCCGCGCGGGATCCGGGTGAACGCGATCTCTCCCGGCATGGTCCCGACCGACTCGTTCTTCCAGGTGCTCGAGTTCACCGAAGCCGACCTGCCGCGGCTGGCGAAAACGGTGCCGCTCGGCCGGATGGGCACGCCGGAGGACATGGCCGCCGCCGTCCTCTACCTGGCCTCGCCCGCATCGTCCTGGGTGACCGGGCAGAACATCCTCATCGGCGGCGGCCGGGAGGGCGGCCGGTCCGTCGAGCACCGCTGACGCCCGGCCGCTGACGCCCGGCAGCTGACGCCTGGCCGCTCCGCCGCACGGACGCTGACGCCTGGCCGGTCCGGCGCACGCTCGTGTCAGGCGGCGGCTTCGAGCAGCGGCGCGAGCGTCTTGGGGACGGCGGCCCAGCGCTCCGGGGTGTCCAGCGCCGGGTCGAAGTTGGTGTCGACGATGATGGCATCCACGCCTGCCTCGCCCGAGGCGGCCACCTCGGCGGCCAGTTCGTCCACGCCGAGCGTGCGCAGATTCGCGACCTGCACCGGAGGCGTGGTGAACGTGCGCCGGAAGAGCTGCAGCGGCCGCATGCCGGCCGGGCGCATCTGCTTGAGCTGCTCGAAGGTCTCCATGTGCTGGTCCAGTGTCCCCGACGCGGGGTTCCAGATGTCGAACCTCTCCGCCGTCCGGCGCAGGCCGGCCGGCGAACGCATGCCGGACAGCAGGCGCGGGTACGGGCGCTGCACCGGCTTCGGCCTGACCTCCGACTCGGGAATCGTGAAGAAGCGGCCGCTGAACTCCACCGGGTCCGGACCCCAGCAGGCCAGCAGCGCGTCGATCAGCTCGTCGCAGCGGGCACCGCGGGTGCGCGGATTGACGTCGACGACCCAGTGCTCCTCGTCGGACCAGCCCACGCTGAACCCGGCGACGAGGCGCCCCTCGGACAGCAGGTCGACGGTCGACAGCTTCTGCGCCAGCTGCACCGGCCGGTGCAGACCGGCGACCAGGACGCTCGAGCCGACCACCGGCTTGGTGGTCCACACCGCCGCGGCGGTCAGCGTCTCCAGCGCGCCGAGCATGCTGCGGTAGGCCTGCGGCACGGCGAGCCCCGGCCGCGCCGAGTACCCGGACACCGGGTTCAGCGGGTAGAACAGGTGCTCCTGCACCCACAGGCTGGCGAACCCCAGCTCCTCGGCGTTCTCGCAGAATGCCCGCAGCCCGGCGCGGGTGACGTGGCCGCCCAGCTGGGGCAGCGCGAGCCCAACGTCCACCGCTTCTCCCCGGGGATACTTTGTGTACCTGGCATGCAGAAAGCTATACCGGGCCAAGCTGGAGTGGCAATGCAGAAAGTACGCGGGCAGGGGTGTCCGCGGCCGACCTGCCGCCGGTAGCGTGAGCGCTGCGCGCTGTTCGCGCGCGGACTCGACCCGGAGGCCTCGAGGTGGACGTCCGCAAGGAGCTGTACATCGGGGGGCAGTGGATCGCCCCGCAGGCGGACGGCGAGATAACCGTCGTCGACAGCCGTACCGACGAGGTCATGGGCAGCGTGCCCCGCGGCGGCCCTGCCGAGGTGGAGCGGGCCGTGGCCGCCGCGCGCGCGGCGTTCCCCGCGTGGTCGGCGACGTCGATGCCGGAGCGGGTGGGTGCGCTGCGCGGCATCGCCGACGCGCTGGACGCCAGATCCGACGAGCTGGCCGAGCTGATGTCCCGCGAGGTCGGCACGCCCATCGGCGCATCGCGGCGGGTGCAGGTGGGCCTGGCCGCCAACGTGTTCCGGTCGATGGCCGACATCGCGGAGGAGTTCCCGCTCGAGCAGCGGATCGACAACTCGCTGCTCATTCGCCAGCCGGCCGGTGTGGTCGCCGCCATCACGCCGTGGAACTACCCCCTCTACCAGCTGGCGGCGAAGCTCGCCCCGGCGCTCGCCGCGGGCTGCGCCACGATCCTGAAGCCGGCGAGCGCAGCGCCGCTAGCCGCGTTCGTGCTCGCGGAGGTGCTCGACGGGCTCGACCTGCCGCCGGGAACGGTGAACGTCGTCAGCGGGCCGGGCAGCAAGATCGGTGAGCAGCTCGCCGCGCACCGCGATGTCGACATGGTGAGCATCACCGGCTCCACCCAGGCCGGCATCCGGGTCGCGCAGGCCGCGGCGCAGACGGTCAAACGGGTGACGCTCGAACTGGGCGGCAAGTCCGCGTTCCTGCTCCTCGACGACAGCGACCTCGCCCAGGCGCTGCCCGTCGCGGTGCGCGGCTGCTTCGTCAACAACGGGCAGACCTGCGCGGCGCTGACCCGGTTGATAGTCCCGCGGGACCTGCTGGGCGAGGTGGCGGACGGGCTCGCCGACCTCGTCGGCGCCATGCGGGTCGGGGACCCCCTCGATCCGGCCACCGACCTGGGTCCGGTGGTCACGGCCGGACAGCGCAAGACGATCCTGGACTACATCGAGCGGGGCAGCGCCGAGGGCGCCACGCTGGTCACCGGCGGCGCCGAGCGGCCGGCCGGGCTCGACCGCGGCTGCTACGTGCGGCCGACGGTGTTCTCCGGCGTCCACCCTGACATGGTCATCGCTCGGGAGGAGATCTTCGGCCCGGTCCTGGCCGTGCTCCCGGCCGAGGACACCGACGACGCCGTCCGCATCGCCAACGACTGCGACTACGGGCTCTCCGGCGGCGTGTGGTCGGCCGACGAGCAGCGGGCGATCGCGGTGGCGCGGCGGCTGCGGACCGGCCAGGTGGCGATCAACGGCGGGCGGTTCAACGTGAAGGCACCCTTCGGCGGCTACAAGCTGTCCGGCGTGGGCCGCGAGCTGGGCGAGCACGGCCTCGCGGAGTACTTCGAGCTGACCTCACTGCAGTTGCCGTCTCCGAGTCCGGAGTCGAGCCCCGGGTCGCTGCTCCCGGGAGAGCAGCCCTAGCATGGACGGCCCAGGCATTGATGGCCCATCGATTGATGGCCCAGGCACTGATGGCTCGGCGCTGGCGCCCGAGGACGAGCTCGCCATCCGCAACCTCCTCGCCCGCTACGGCGACGCCGTCTGCCGCCGGGACGCCGGCGCGTGGATCGCCACTTGGGCGCCGGACTGCACCTGGGACCTCGGCGGCGGGCGGGTCACCCGCGGCCACGAGCAGACGCTCGCGCTGTGGCGGTCGTCCATCGCCAAGTACGCCTGGGTCGCCCAGCTCCCCGCGTCGGGCACCGTGGAGCTGGTCGACGGCCAGGCCCGCGGGCGGTGGTACGTCCTCGAGCTGAACCACCTCGCCGACGGCGATGGGGTCATGCACCTCGGCCATTACGCGGACACCTACGTGCGAACCGAAGCGGGCTGGCGATTCGGCGTGCGCAAGTTCCACCTGATCTACCGGGGGGCCATGGAACCGGGCGAGGTACGGCCGCTGGAAGGAAGCTGAGCATGGCCGATCGCAACTACGAGGACGTGGCGAAGTACGGGCTCGACGAAGCCGCCGAGGCCGAACTGCTCGCCAAGCAGAACGAGTGCACCTTCATCTGGAGCAACAAGGAGGGGCACCCGGTCGGCGTGATCATGAACTACGTGTTCCGGGACGGGCGGTTCTGGCTGACCTCCGCCACGCAACGGGCGCGGGTGCCTGCGGTGCGCCGCGATCCCAGGGTCAGCATCGCGATCAGCTCAAAGGGCTCCGGCATCAACACCCGCAAGTCGCTCACCTACAAGGGCCGCTGCATCGTCCACGAAGACGAAGAGACCAGTGCCTGGTTCTACCCGGCCCTCGCCACGGCCGTCCGCCCAGGCGATCCCGACGCCCAGGCCGCGTTCGTGCGGCATCTCGACTCACCGAACCGGGTGGTGCTCGAGGTCGTGCCGGAGGGCCGGATCGGGTTCGACAGCACGCAGATGTGGCGCGACACCCCCGACGCCGCGCGTAAGGACACCCCCTAAAGGCCGAGCACGGCGGGGTTGCCGTCGGTCCACATCGCTTCCAGCCGCCGCTCGCGGATCTTCCAGCCGTCCCCGGTGCGGACGAACTGGTCGCGGTAGCGGCCGGCGAAGATGAACTTCTCGCCCCCCTCGGTGCCGGCCTTGACGTGCTGCGCCTGGAGGTAGCACACCGACTGCGCGGTGTCCCCGTTCAGGGTCACGATGACATTTCCGATCAGGTGCTGCGTCGCGGTCAGCGGCGTCACCGTGGAGCGGCAGGCGTCCTCGATGGCCTGGTAGCCCTGACTCGGAGCAAGATCCCCCAGAAAGGCGTTCGCGTCGGGCGTGAAGCAGGTGGCGAGCGTCGCCCAGTCGCGGTTGTCGATGGCGATCCCGTAGCGGTAGCAGACCTCGGCGATCTCCTGCTTGTCCTGGACTGGGGTCGGGTCGGGCATGTCTGATGTCCTCTCTCGTCAGGCCTCGGCGATGCGGTAGCTCAGGTCCGTCCGGTCACGTCGGCCGAGCACGGCATGCGGGTGCGTGGGCAGGTAGTCGTCCGCGGTCGGCTCGGTCCGAGCCCAGTCGACGATCTCGGTCCGGTGCGCGATGCGCCAGTCGCCGTCACGGCACTCGTAGCGGTCGACGTACCGCCCGCAGATGAACAGGTCGGTCCGCGCGCCGCCGTGCCCGTCTGTGGCCGACACGCGGTGGAACGCCTGGAAGTACACCTCGCCCGTGGCGCGGCGGACCGGTTGTCCCACCGCTTCCGGACCGAACCAGAGGTTGATCTGGCCGAGGAAGTGCTGGTTCGTCTCGTGGCCGGACAGCGCGCGCATCGCCATGGCGACGAAGTCGTCCGGACCGCCGCGGAAAGCGCCGTAGTGCGTCGTGGCGTCGTCGCGGAACACCGAGCGCAGCAACTGCGGGTCGCGCCGGTCGAGGCCCCGCAGGTAGGTCCCGGACAGCCGCACCAGCCCGTCGCGATCCAGCAGCCGCTGCAGGGCAGCGTCGTCCGGACGGTCGGTCATGGTGCCCTTTCTAAGGACTATGTTTGGTAACTACGGCGTTTGGTAACTACGGCGAATGATCCCGCCGGGCGCAGCCGCGGTCCAGCGGGTAACCAAACCTGGGAGGAGCCATGGGCTCGCTCGTCCTCGGCGGTTCCACCTTCGTGGGTCGTCGCCTCGTCCAGCGGCTCGTAGACCAGGGCGCCGAGGTCAGCGTGCTCAACCGCGGTCGCACCGCGAGCGCGCTGCCGCCTGGGGTCGGCCGCCTCATCGCCGACCGCACTGACTCGGCCTCGATGCGCGCGGCCCTCGACGGCACCGAATGGGACGCCGTCTACGACGTCTCAGGCTTCGTCCAGGTGGCCGGTGGCTCGCCGATCTCACAGCTGCTGGGACTGCTCGACGGGCGGGTCGGCGCCTACGTCTTCGTCTCGTCGGTCATGGCCTACCAGCCGACCCCGCTCATGCCGTGGACGGAGGACCAGCCGACGTCGACGGATCCGCCGACGAAGTACGGCGGCTTCAAGGCGTACGCCGAGGGCGAGATCCTCGAGCGGCACCGGCGCACCGGCTTCCCCGGCAGCATCGCCCGCCCCGCGGCGATCTACGGCCCGGACAACAACATCCTCGACATGGAGACCGCCATGTTCCTCCGGCTGCGACGGCGCCTGCCGATCCTGCTGCCGCACGGCGGTCTGGTCGTCGGGAACTACGGCCACGTGGACGACCTCTGCGCGCTCCTCGTCGCGATGGCGGCGTCGAACGAGGTGGCCGGCGAGGTGGTCAACGCCAGCGGCCAGGCCGTCACGACCGCCGGCTATGTACGGATCCTCGCCGAGATCGTCGGCGTCGAACCGGACGTCCACCTCGTGCCGGACGGCGTCCTCGGCGCCGCGCCTGGACCGCTGTTCGGGCATCTGTTCGGCGTCAAGCACCACGCCGTGCTCTCCACGGAGAAGGCGCGCCGGCTGAACCTGCCAGCGGAGCGCGGTTTCGTCGGCGGCCACCGGCAGACCTACGAGTGGTTCCTGTCCTCACCGCTCGCCGACGGACCCGACGCGATGGCGGACCCGGTCTGGGGCGCGGGTTACGACTTCGCGGCCGAGGCGAAGGCGCTGGCGCTGCTATGACGGCCTTCGTCGACGACGCCACGGTGCACGCCGCCAGGGGCCGGGCGGCCCTCCTGCCGCTCACCCCAGCCGAGGCGCAGCGCTGGCGCCAGGTCGCGGCCTATGTCGAGGCGCGCAAGCCGGACCCGACGCCGGAACGCGCGGCGGCGCTGCGTGACCTGCTCGGCATGCCCGACGCAACCGACACCGAGGCACTGGATGCAGCGGGCCGGCTCCTCGCCGACGCGGTCAGCGCAGCCGAGCCGCCGCCGGGAGCCGAGCGGGTGCGGGAGGCGTGCCTGCGGTGGTTCGAGGAGGATGTCACCGAGGGTGCCCCGCTGCTCGAGCTGTTCACCGGGCACCACCGCGATCCGGAGGGCGGCCCACCGCCCACCGACCCCGATCTGGTGCGGCGGCTGGGGGAGTGGCTCTCGCCGCGGGCCGGCGGCGGAGCCGTGCTCGAGGACGCCACCATCATCTCGGGCGGCTTCAGCCGGCTCATGCTCGACGTGCGCTGGACGGGGGGCCAGACACATTCAAGGGGCGTCTGCCGCATCGAGCAGGACGGCATGTTCGCCACCGAGGGCCGGCGCGAGGCGGCGGTCATGCGGATCGTCGGCGAACAGGGCTACCCGGTGCCGGCGATTCTCTGGGAGGAGCCGGACCGGGCGTTCGTCGGCCACCCGTTCTTCGTCATGGAGCATGTCGCCGGCCAGGCACGCACCGACGAGCAGGGCCTGGACGACATGCTGCGTGCGGTGTCCGCGCTGCACCACCTTGGCCCCGTGGCCGTGGCCCGGGTCGCCGCGCTCGACGGCGTCCCCGACACCAGCCGGCCAGAGGCGGCCATCGACGCCCAGCTTCGGCACTGGAACGGCGTGTACCGCTCGGCGGTCGCCCACCCGATCCCGCTGCTCGAGCGCTCCTTCGCGTGGCTAGGCGCGAACCTGCGCCCGACCGGCCCCTCCGTCATCGTGCACGGCGACCCTGGCCCCGGCAATGCATTGCAGAACGAGAAGGGCGTCGCGGCCGTGATCGACTGGGAGTTCGCGCACGCCGGGGACGCCGCCGAGGACTGGGCGTACCTCGCGCTGATCCGCGGCCGGAAGCTGGGCTCCCCACAGCAGTGGAAGGACCGCCTGGCCGCGACGGTCGGGGTTGAGTACGACCAGCCGACCTGGGACGCCTGGGAGGCGTTCAACTCGGTCAAGGGCGCCTGCGTGAACCTGACCGCGCTGGACGTCTTCCGCCGCACCGGGCGGCCCACCCCCGACCTCCTCGCCATCGGCGTCGCGGTGCACCTGCGCTTCCTCAAGCGCGCCGTCGAGCTCACCGCATTCGGCTAAGGTCTGTCTCGCGGATCTTTGGCCTGCTGCGCGGCGCCCAGATGACGCTCGGGCATTGCCTCTACGCCGGCGGGCGTGGGCATGCGTTGTGCTCCTTGTCCAGAGCTCCGCTATGCCCTCGTCGTCCTCCTTGCGGTGCCATTCAACTGGATTGCCGCTCGCGACGGCCACGATCCACGAGACAGGCCGTAATGCGGGTACGGCGCCGCGGGATTGTGCGGGGCCGCTTCTCGCAGGTCAAGGGCGCCTTGCGGCGTCGCCTTGCGGCGATTGCCCTTCGGGCAACCCTTGACCTGCGAGCCTCGGCGGCCCCTCTCTTGGGCAGGCCCTTGCGGGCAGGCCATGCGGCCTGCCCGGCTGCGGTCCCGCGGCGCCGCTGCGGCAGTCCGTGCGGCGTGTGCGGTTGGCCGCGGCGCCGCACGGTGCCGTTGTCCCGGGTGTGGTACGGCGCCGCGGTTTTCGCCGTCCTTGTCGGGTGGCTAGGTTGGGCATGGGTGCATGGTATTTCGCCGTGGTCGTCGCAACGGATCAACATACTTTGGCGGGTAGAACACGGGCCGCCCATCAACAATGGCGCAGTCCCAGTCGGAATGGTGGATCAGCCTGTGGTGGTAGCCGCAGAGTAGGACCAGATTGTTCAGGTCGGTCGGCCCACCATCGGCCCAGTGGCGCACATGGTGCCCATGGCACCACCGGTGCGGACGAGTGCAGCCAGGGAACGCGCAGCCATCATCCCGCACGATCAGCGCCCGCC
>DASXRB010000398.1:0-3446 GCA_036506875.1 Kribbellaceae bacterium
GCTCCTCCACGCACTCCTTGAACGCGGCGAGCATGCCGGCGTGGTGCGCGGCGATGCCGCGGCTGAGCCCCTCGGCCCACTCGTGGTACCCGAGCACGCCGAGATCCTCGTCCGGGATGTCGCCGGTGCGCTCCGCGAGCACCCGCTTGATCTCCGCGCGCTCGGTCGCCGAGGTCAGCCGCAGCCCGGACCGCAGGCACTGCATCATCGCCGCCTCGCAGCCGGCCCGGCTGAAGATGAAGTAGATCGCCGGCAGCAGTGCCTCACTGTCCAGCTGCTCCACCACGTCCGTGCGGTACGGCGTGAAGTGGTTGCGGGACGGGCGGTCGCGGGGCAGGTCGCGCCGGCGCCGCGGACGCCGCGAGTCGTCCCGGAACACCCGGTTGTCGTCGCGCGCGATCCGCACCAGCTGCGGGTTCACGATGTCCTTGCCGAGGGTCTTCTTGGCCGGGTTGCCGGTGCGCGCGGTCGGCGCCTCGTGCGCGAACAGGTCGTGCATCCGCTTGCCGACCATCACGTGCTGGAACAGCGGCACCGGCCGGCGCTCCTCCAGGATCACCACGGTGTCGCCGCGCACCGTCTCCAGCCACTCGCCGAACTCCTCGGCGTTGCTCACGGTGGCCGACAGCGACACGACCGAGACCGAGTCCGGCAGGTGGATGATGACCTCCTCCCAGACCGCGCCCCGGGAGCGGTCCGCGAGGTAGTGCACCTCGTCCATCACGACGTACGACAGCCCGAGCAGGGTGCCGCTGCCGGCGTACAGCATGTTGCGCAGCACCTCGGTGGTCATCACCACGATCGGCGCCTCGGAGTTGATCGAGTTGTCACCGGTGAGCAGGCCGACGTTCTCGGTGCCGTAGCGGCGGACCAGGTCGCCGTACTTCTGGTTGGACAGCGCCTTGATCGGGGTGGTGTAGAAGCACTTCTGGCCGCGGGCCAGCGCGAGGTGCACGGCGAACTCGCCGACCAGCGTCTTGCCGGACCCGGTGGGCGCGGCGACGAGGACCTGGTGGCCGTCCTCGAGCGCGGCGCATGCACGCAGCTGGAAGTCGTCCAGCCCGAAGTCGTACAGCGAGCGGAACTCGGCCAGCGCCGGGTGCCGCTGGGCCTCCTCGGCGTCCGAGCGGAACTGCGCGTACTTCTCGGCCGGGGTGGTCATGGCGCCAGGCTATGCGACACCGGGGACCGTCCTCGCGGCACAGTCCCCCGCGTCGGCGAGGATGTCGTCATGCGGATCGGATTCGGTGCGGCGGTGTCGGGGGCGTGGGCGAGCCCGGAGAACCTGGCGGGGTTCGCGGTGCGGGCCGAGGAGCTGGGCTACGCGTCGCTGTGGACCTTCCAACGGCTGCTGACGCCGGCTGAGCCGGAGGCGCTCGCTCCCGTCTACCGCAGCGTGCTGGACCCGCTGGTGGCGTTGTCGTACGTCGCGTCCCGCACGTCGCGGATCCGGCTCGGCGTCGCGGTGGTGAACCTGCCGTTCGTGACCCCGGCGTACCTCGCCAAGCAGGCGGCCACGCTGGACGTGCTGTCCGGCGGGCGGCTCGACCTGGGGCTCGGCACCGGGTGGCAGCGCGAGGAGTTCGAGGCCAGCGGGGTGAGCCGGGACCGCCGCGGGGCGCGGGCGGTGGACTACGTGCGGGCGCTGCGGTCGCTGTTCGACCAGGAGGTGAGCGCGTACGACGGGGAGTTCTACGTCGTACCGCCGAGCCGGATGGCGCCGAAACCGGTCAGCGGGCCGTCGCTGCTGCTCGGTGGTTCGGCTCCGGCCGCGCTGCGCCGGGCCGGCCGGCTCGCGGACGGCTGGATGAGCCGCAGCGCCACCGACCTGGACACCATCGCCGCCGCCATCGCGATCGTGCGCGGTGCCGCCGAGAAGGCCGGCAAGGACCCGGCCGCCGTGCGGATCGTCGTACGCGGGGTCGTGGACGCGGGCGGTGACGGGACGGCGCGGCTGTCGGGGTCGTACGAGAAGATCCGCGAGGACACGGCGTGGCTGGGCGAGCAGGGCGCGACGGAGGTGTTCTACGACCTCAACTGGGACCCGCGGATCGGCTCCCCCGACGCCGATCCGGCCGCCGCGACCGCCCGCGCCGAGGAGATCCTCGAAGCCCTCGCGCCCGCCGGGTGACGCTCAGGCGATGACGGTCAGGGCGCCCGGGACGATCTCGATGTCGACCGGGAGCGCGCTGAGCGGCTCGCCGTCGGCGTACGCCTTCACGCCCGCCGCCTCGAGCCGCACCGTGCGGCCCTGGAGCTGGACGACGGCAGGATGCGGGATGTGCGTGCCCTTCGGCAGCTTGGGGAACATCTGCAGCAGGGTGAGCCGGGACACCGGCCTGATGATCGTGACGTCGAGCAGGCCGTCCTCGATCGAGGCGCCCTCGCAGATCCGCAGGCCGCCGCCGTAGGACGGGCAGGTGCCGACCGCGACCAGCATCGCCTCTGTCTCGTGCACCTCGCCGTCGACGGTGACGGTGTACTTCAACGGCTTGAACGTGCGGAGCTCGGCGAACGTCGCCACGGTGTAGCGGGCCTGGCCCCTCGGCCAGCGCATCCGGTTCGCGCGCTCGTTGACCAGCGAGTCGAAACCGCTGGCCACGATCGTGGTGATCAGCTCGTCCTTGGCCTTCAGCAGGTCGACGTCGCGGGTGGCGCCGGCGACCACCCGCTCCGCGGCCGCGCCCGGGTCGCCGAGCGGGATGCCGAGGGCGCGGGCGAAGTCGTTGCCGGTGCCGGCCGGGATCAGCCCGAGCGGCATGCCGGAGCCGGCCATCTCCTGCACGACCTGGTGGACGGTGCCGTCGCCGCCGACCAGCACGACCGCGTCCGCGAGCGTCTTGATCGCCGCCCGGGTGCGTGGCGGGACGTCCTCGGCGCTGGTCGTGATCAGCTCGGCGACCTCGATCCCGGCGTCCCGCAGCCGCCGCGCCACGACAGGCGCGATCTTGGCTCCGGCGCCGCGACCGGACGTCGGGTTCACCAGCAGCGCGACATGTTTCGGAGCACTCACCCCAGCACCTCGCCGTACTCCTCGAGCTGGCGCTCGCGGCGGCGCCGGTCCAGCAGCCTCGCGATCACCTCCGCGACCATGAACAGGACGACCATCGGACCGGCGAGCAGCAGCAGCGTGAACGGGTCACCGGTCGGCGTCGCGATGGCGCCGAAGATGACGGTGGCGGTGATGATGTACGGCCGGGCCTTGCCGAGCGCCTTGCCGGTCACCACGCCGGCCAGGCTCGCGAGCACCACCGCGAACGGGATCAGGAACGCGATCCCGAACACCAGCAGCATCCGCAGCACGAAGTCGAGGTAGCCCGGCAGCGTGACCAGGTTCTGCACGCCCTTGGGGGTGAACCCGATCAGGATCGACATGCCCAGCGGCAGCGTCCAGTAGCCGACCGCGATCCCGGCGAAGAACAGCGGCGCGGCGATCGCGACGAACA
>DASXRB010000399.1:0-3042 GCA_036506875.1 Kribbellaceae bacterium
GACCGGGAGCTCGCCGGATGCCTCCAGCTCGCGGGCCAGCGTCTGGGTCGCCAGGCCGAAGCGCAGCTCGCGCCCGACGACGTACAGGCCGAGCAGCGGGAGCACCAGGACGGCGAGCCCGAGCAGGACCGGTACGACGCCGCCGTGGGCGATCAGCAGGACGCCGCGCCAGCCGACCAGCGCGGCGTACACGGCGAACACGCCGGCCAGCACGACCGCGACGCGCTTGGCGGTCATGACCGTCCCGCCACGGCCCGCCCGACGGTCGACTCCGGCGCCCGCCCGACGGTTTGCGTCACAGGCCGAGGAAGTGCTCGAGGCCTACCGTGAGGCCGGGGGCGCTGCCGACGCGGCGGACGCCGAGCAGGACGCCGGCCATGAACGACTCGCGGTGCAGGGAGTCGTGCCGGATCGTCAGCGTCTCGCCGACGTCGCCGAACAGCACCTCCTGGTGCGCCACCAGCCCGCGCAGCCGCACCCCGTGCACGTGGATGCCGTCGACGTCCGCGCCGCGCGCGCCGGCCAGTCCGGTGCTGGTCGCGTCGGGCACGGCGTCCCGGCCGGCCTCGGCTCGGGCGGCGGCGACCAGCTCGGCGGTACGACGCGCGGTGCCGGACGGCGCGTCGGCCTTGTCCGGGTGGTGCAGCTCGACGATCTCGACCGACTCGTAGTACGGCGCGGCCAGCTGCGCGAACCTCATCATCAGCACCGCGCCGATGGAGAAGTTCGGCGCGATCAGCACACCGGTGTCGGGGGCGTCGGCGAGCAGGTCGCGCAACGTCGCGAGCCGCTCGGCGTCGAAGCCGGTGGTGCCGACCACGGTGTCGATGCCGTGCGCGATGCACCAGGTCAGGTTGCCCATCACGGCGTCCGGGTGGGTGAAGTCCACGACCACCTGCGGGCTGGCCTCGACCAGCGCGTCCAGCTCGTCACCGGCGTCCAGCGCGGCGACCAGCTCGCAGTCCCCGGCCGCCTCCACCGCCTGGCAGGTCTGCGACCCCATCTTGCCCTTGGCCCCCAGCACGGCCACCCGAATCGTCATGCGCCCAAGGATGTCAGAGGCCGAACTGACCGTCGTCGTCGAAGGGCCCCATCACGGTCAGCGCCGGTCCCCCGGCGTACAGCTCCGCGGCCAGCGTGGCGACGTCGTCCAGGGTGACCGCGTCGATCCGGCGCAGGATCTCGTCCACCGCCGGCAGCTCGCCGTACACCAGCTCGGCCTTCGCGATCCGGGTCATCTTGGCGCCGGTGTCCTCCAGCCCCATCACCACCGAGCCGCGCAGCTGGCCCTTGCCGCGCAGCAGCTCGTCGGCGGTGATCCCGTCGCGCGCGACGGCCGCGAGCTGCTCGCGGATCACGTCCAGCACCTCGGTGGCCTTCTTCGGCAGGCAGCCGGCGTACACCCCGACCATGCCGGCGTCGGCGTAGGCCGACCCGAACGAGAACACCGAGTAGGCCAGGCCGCGCTTCTCCCGGACCTCCTGGAACAGTCGCGACGACATCCCGCCGCCGACGATGCCGTGCAGCACACCGGCGGCGTACCGGCGCTCGTCGTTGCGGACGATGCCCGGCATCCCGAGCACCAGGTGCGCCTGCTCGATCTCCCGGTGGTGCACCGCCACCCCGCTCGCGGCGGCGACCGCCTTCCCGGAGCCGGTGCGCACCGGGGCCGGGGTCGCCTCGCCGGTGACCCAGTGCTCCTCGAACGCCTTGCGGACCAGCCGTACGACGTCGGCGTGGTCGACGTTGCCGGCGACCGACACGACGATGTTCTCCGGGGTGTACCGGCGCCTGTACCAGCCGCTGATCTGTGATCGGGACAGCGCGGCGACCGTCTGCGTCGTACCGGTGATCGGGCGGCCCAGCGGGTGGTCCGGCCACAGCTGCTCGGCGAACAGGTCGTGGATGTGGTCCGAGGTCTCGTCGGCGTGCATCGCGATCTCCTCGTCGATGACGTCGCGCTCGCTCTCCACGTCCGCCGACGTGAGCGTGGCCGAGGTGATCATGTCGCAGATGACGTCGACCGCCAGCGGCAGGTCGGTGTCGAGCACCCGCGCGTAGTAGCAGGTGTACTCCTTGGCGGTGAAGGCGTTCAGCTCGCCGCCGACGGCGTCCAGCGCCGCGGAGATCTCCAGCGCGTCGCGGCGCCGGGTGCCCTTGAACAGCAGGTGCTCGAGGAAGTGCGTGGCGCCGGACAGCGCGGGCGACTCGTCGCGCGAGCCGACCCCGACCCAGACGCCGAAGGTCACCGTCCGGAACCCCGGTACGGCGTGCGAAAGCACGCGGAGCCCGGACGGGAGGACGGTCCGGGTGACCGGACCGCCCTCCGCCGGGCCCTGCAGTACGCGGGTGACGGTGCGGGTCACTCGGCGTCCGACGGCGACTCCGCGTCACCGCCGGTCTTCGCAGTGTCCTTGCCGTCCTTGCCGGCTCCGCTGTCGTCGCCCTCGATCACCGGGATCAGGGACAGCTTGCCGCGGTCGTCGATCTCGGCGATCTCGACCTGGAGCTTCTGGCCGACGCTGAGCACGTCCTCGACCGCCTCGACGCGCTTGCCACCGGCCAGCGCCCGCAGCTTCGAGATGTGCAGCAGGCCGTCCTTGCCCGGCAGCAGCGAGATGAACGCACCGAAGTTCGTCGTCTTCACGACGGTGCCCAGGTAGCGCTCGCCCTTCTCCGGCATGGTCGGGTTCGCGATCGCGTTGATCGCGGCCCGGGCCGCCTCCGCCGAGGGGCCGTCGGTCGCACCGATGTAGACCGTGCCGTCGTCCTCGATGGAGATGTCGGCGCCGGTGTCCTCGGTGATCTGGTTGATCATCTTGCCCTTGGGGCCGATGACCTCGCCGATCTTGTCGACCGGGACCTGGATCGAGATCACCCGCGGGGCGAACTCGCTCATCTCACCCGGCGCGTCGATGGCCTTGGCCATCACGTCCAGGATCGTGAGCCGGGCCTCCTTGGCCTGGGTCAGCGCCGCGGCCAGCACGCTGGCCGGGATGCCGTCCAGCTTGGTGTCCAGCTGCAGCGCGGTGACGAACTCCT
>DASXRB010000400.1:0-3418 GCA_036506875.1 Kribbellaceae bacterium
CAACCCGCCGTACTACCACCCCGGCAAGGACTCGCCGGAGTACCAGTACATGATGGAGCGCCGCCACCAGCTCGGCGGTTCGCTGCCGGAGCGCCGGGTGAAGCCGAAGGTCGTGAAGCTGCCCGGCGACGACGTCTACGCGCCGCTGTCGAAGGGCTCGGGCAAGACGCCGGTGGCGACCACGATGGCGCTGGTGCGGCTGCTCCGTGACCTGATGAAGGACCCGGAGATCGGCGACCGGATCGTGCCGATCGCGCCGGACGAGTACCGCACGTTCGGCATGGACTCGATGTTCCCGACCGCGAAGATCTACTCGCCGGCCGGGCAGACCTACGAGTCGGTGGACCGGGCGCTGCTGCTGGCGTACAAGGAGTCCCCGCAGGGCCAGCTGCTGCACGAGGGCATCAGCGAGGCGGGCGCGATGGGCTCGGTGATCGCGGCCGGCACGTCGTACGCGACGCACGGCGAGCCGATGATCCCGTTCTACATCTTCTACTCGATGTTCGGGTTCCAACGCACCGGCGACTCGATCTGGGCGTTCGGCGACCAGCTCGGCCGCGGTTTCCTGATCGGCGCGACGGCGGGCCGTACGACGCTGACCGGCGAGGGCCTGCAGCACGCCGACGGGCACTCGCCGCTGCTGGCGTCGACGAACCCGGCCGCCGTGCACTACGACCCGGCGTTCGCCTACGAGGTCGCGCACATCGTCAAGGACGGCCTGCGCCGGATGTACGGGTACGGCGCCGACACCGAGCACCCGGCGGGCGAGAACGTCTTCTACTACCTGACCGTGTACAACGAGCCGGTGCCGCAGCCGGCCGAGCCGGACGACCTGGACGTCTCCGCGCTGCTGAAGGGCATGTACCGGTTCGCGCAGTACCCGACGGCATCGGGTGACGACGTGCCGCGCGCGCAGCTGCTCGGGTCCGGTGTCGCCCTGCCCTGGGTGATCAAGGCGCAGCAGATCCTGGCCGAGGAGTACTCGGTGGCCGCCGACATCTGGTCGGTGACGTCGTGGAACGAGCTGCGCCGGGACGCGATCGAGGCCGAGCGGTACAACCTGCTCAACCCGGCGGGCCCGGAGCGGGTCCCGTTCATCACCGAGCAGCTGAAGGACACCACCGGCCCGGTCGTCGCCGTCAGCGACTACATGCGCGCGGTGCAGGACCAGATCTCGCGCTGGGTGCCGAACGACTACACCTCGCTCGGCACCGACGGCTGGGGTCTCGCCGACACCCGCGCCGCCGCCCGGCGGCACTTCCAGGTCGACGCCGAGTCGATCGTCGTCGCCACCCTGGCCGCCCTGGCCAAGCGCGGCGACGTCAAGCCCGAGGTGGTCGCCGAGGCGGCCAAGAAGTACCGCATCGACGACCCCACCGCCGTCTCCCACGTCCAGCAGGAGGGCGCCGGCGCCTGATGACCAGTCCGATGAGTATGAACCGGGCCATCCACGGGGCCTTCCGGCGCGACCTCGGACGTTTCACGGCCGCGCTGGATGCCTTTCCGGACGGCGACCGGCACCGGGCCGGGCAGCTGAAGACCGCGTGGGACTACTTCAACTTCGAGCTGACCCGGCACCACCAGGGTGAACACGACATCGCGTGGCCGGCACTGCGCCGGCTCGGCGTCTCCGAGGACCTGCTCGCGCGGATGGACGCCGAGCACGACCGCCTCGCGTCGGCACTGTCCGAGGCCGACTCGGCGATGACCGCGCTGGCCGCGACGCCCGTCGCGGAGACGGCAGCCGCCGCCGGCAAAGCGATCGACGCGCTCACGACGGTGGCCGAGGAACACATGTCCCATGAGGAGGCCGAGCTCGAACCGGTGTACCTCGAGAAGCGGGACACCCCGGAGATGAAGCAGATGGGCCGCCAGTTCGGCCGCGGAAACCCGCTCGTCGCCGGCAAGTTCCTGGCCTGGGTGCAGCACGGGGCGTCCGAGGACGAGCTGGCCGGGTTGCGGGACAGTATCCCGCCACCGGTCCTCGCGATCTTCGGCCGCGTCGCCGGTCTCCCCTACCACCTCCGCATCGCGCCGATCTGGAAGAGCTGAGTCCAGCCAGGGTTCCGCGAGTTGCACATCGCTGGCGATGTCGCACACCGCTATCGATGTGCAACTCAGGACCCATGGCCGCAGCACCGAAGACCTGTCGGCGGCAGGGGCAGAATCCGACCCGGAGGTCGGTGCGCATGAAGGTCGGAGTGATCCTGCCGGGCGGAACCGCCACGGAGCAGCTGGAGCAGGCGGTGCTCGCGGAGCGGGCGGACTGGGACGGCGTGTTCGTGTGGGAGGCGGCGTACGGCGTCGACGCATGGTCGCTGCTCGCCGCGATGGCCGCGCGCACGACGCGCATCCGGCTCGGCACCGTGCTTACGCCGCTGCCGTGGCGCCGGCCGTGGAAGGTCGCGAGCCAGGTCGTGACGGTCGACCAGCTGTCGAACGGCCGGGCGATCCTGGCCGTCGGGGTCGGCGCGATCACGACCGACCTGCCGCTGACCGGCGAGGTGCTCGACCTGCGAACCCGAGCCGCCATGCTCGACGAGGGCATCGACCTGATCCGCACGCTGTGGTCGGGTGAGCAGCACTTCCGCGGCGAGCACTACAGCTACGCGTGCGACCGCGACGACCTGGTGGAGGTCGGCCGGCCGGTGCAGGACCCGATCCCGATCTGGGTGGTCGGCGTCTGGCCCAGGCCGAAGTCGATGCGGCGGGCGCTGCGCTGCGACGGCGTCATCCCGCAGTACAAGGACGAGGGCACCCCCGGCGGTGCGCGAGCCGTGCGATCATGGCTGGCCGAGCGCGTCGAGGGGCGGTCGTACGACGTGATCGCCCAGGGCGAAACACCGTACGACGACCCGGAGGCCGGCGCGGCCGAGCTGAGCCGCTGGTCCCACGCCGGCTGCACCTGGTGGCTCGAGACCCGCTGGGAGATGCCGCACAACTCCCCCGAGCGCATGCGCCAGATCCGCGACCGCATCACCGCCGGCCCACCCCGCCCCTGACCGCTCAGTCGTCGATCAGCGCGCGATCACCGGGTGCGGCCGCGGGGCTTGAGGGTGCTGTTCGGCAGCGCCGGCGCGAACAGCGGTTCGCCGGTGAAGCCGCGGACGACGCCGAAGCGGTCGGTGGGACCGCCGGTCAGGCCCGCGTTCCACTCATTGCGGAGGGCAACGATCTCGTCGTGGCTGCGGCCGATGAAGTTCCACCACATCACGATCTCCTCGGCGAACGGTTCGCCGCCGAGCAGCAGCAGCCGGGCCGGGCCCTCGGTGGCGATCGGGAGCACGCGGCGTCCCGTACCCAGGTAGAGCAGTGGCCCGGAGTCCAGGGCGGTCCCGTCGACGCTGGCCCGCCCGGACAGCACCAGCACGGCGTGGTGTTAGTATGTGTGTAGTGTATGGTATGAGTGTTTCGTTGG
>DASXRB010000401.1:0-2360 GCA_036506875.1 Kribbellaceae bacterium
TCCGCGTCCACGACTCCGTGCGGGTACTCCGCGACGGCCGCACCCAGCTCGGCGCCGTCGCCGACCCGTACGACGAGGGCACGCCCCGAGAGAGTGCCGAAGTCGACGCCGACGACGTAGGTGTCCGCGGAGGTCGGCTGCGGCATCGGTGCGCTCCTTCGCTTGCGGGTCGGAGGTCCTCGGGCGCGTTAGCGTGTTAGCGCTAACACTTCAGAGAGTGTGAACGTTAACATTCGTGAGGTCAAGAGAGCGGGGCGAGGAAGAATTCTGACAAGGTTCAGCGGCGGCGGCGCAACGCGCTCACCGACTGAGCTGGGCCGCCGCGGCGAGGGGGATGGGGAGCCAGGACGGCCGGTTGCGGGCCTCGTACAGGACCTCGTAGACGACCTTGTCGGCGCAGAACGCGCGCAGCAGCACGTCGGAGTCGCGCGGGTCGGAGCCGGCCACCTCGGCGTACCCGTCGCAGAACGCGGCCCGGTTGCGGTTGGACCACTCCGCCGCCCGGTACGCGATCTGCGGGTCGCCGAGGTGGTCGTCGGCGAGCAGGCTGCGGGCGGCGTAGTCGAACGAGCGCAGCATCCCCGCCACGTCCTTGATCGGGGTGTCGAGCTCGCGCCGGTCGCTCAGCGGTTTGGCCGGCTCGCCCTCGAAGTCGATGATCTTCCAGCCCTCGACGGTGCGCAGCGTCTGGCCGAGGTGGAAGTCGCCGTGGATGCGCTGCACCTTCACCACGTCGTCGTACTCCGCGAGCGCGTCGAACGCCCGGCCGAGCCCCGGAGCGTAGGGCGCCAGCGCGGGGATCGCGGTCGCGGCGGCCTCCAGCCGGCGGTGCATCGCGGCCGCCGCGGCGGCGACCCGGTCCCGGTCCCAGACGTCGGTGCCGAGCGCCTTGGCCAGCTCCGCGTGCACGGTCGCGGTGGCCACGCCCAGCCGGTGCGACTCGCCGGCGAAGTCGCCGCCGACCTCCTCGGCGTGCAGGTCCGCCTCGGCGTACAGATCCCGCACCGACGTGCCGGCGTAGGTCCAGCCGTCGGTGGCGGACCGCTGGAACGCCGTCATCATCGCGATGTCGCCGGTGACCGGGTCGCCGTCCACGCCGACCCACGACCCGCGCGCCCAGCCGAGCACCTCCGGCACCAGCTCCGAACCGGCCTCGGTCAGTACCGACTCGATCTCCACCCCCGGGTTGGTGCCGGGCTCGAGCCGGCGGAACACCTTCAGCAGCGCGGCGTCACCGAACACCAGCGACGTGTTGCTCTGCTCGACGGTCAGCACCAGCGACGGCGAGTCCTCGGGCACCACCGTGGCGTGCTCCGGGGCGTGCACCGGGTGGAACTCCAGGTCCTCGGTACGGCGCCCGTGCGTGAGCGCGTCCAGCCAGTACGGCGTGGCCTCCTTGTCGAACAGGGCGTCGTACACCCACACCCGGGTCCCGCCGAGGTCGGGTTCCTCCCAGTCGCCGATCAGGGCGTGCGAGAGCAGCTCGACGGGTTCGCGGTGATAGCTCAGCGGCAGCTGGTAGACCCGGGTCGGGATGTCCGACCCGGGCGGACCCGAGCAGTACACGAAGCCGACCCGCACCGCGGGCCATGTCTGCTCACCGGCGTCATCGCCCGACAGCCACGAGGACGTGGCCATCGACTCGACGTACACCTCGTGCCCCTTCTCGCCGAACCACCTCTGGGCGGCGCAGAAGGCCTGGACCTGGTCCAGCTGAGCTGTCACGAAGAGGTCTCCTCACGGTTGGCGGACTCGCCGGCGTGCCGCTTCACGGGCAGCCGGAACCAGTAGAAGCCGTGCGCGCCGAGCGTCAGCAGGTACGGCAGCTCACCGATCTGCGGGAAGTGCACGCCGCCGAGCAGCTCGACCGGCTCGACGCCCTGCCAGTGCCGCAGATCCAGCTCGATCGGCTGCGGGAACCGGGACAGGTTGTTCACGCACAGCACCACGTCGTCGCCGAACTCGCGCACGTACGACAGCACGCTGGGGTTCGACCCGCCCAGGTCGGTGAACGTGCCCATCCCGAAGCACGGGTGCTGCTTGCGGACCTGGATCATCCGGCGGGTCCAGTGCAGCAGCGACGACGAGTTCTCCATCTCGGCCTCGACGTTGACCGCCTGGAAGCCGTAGACCGGGTCCATGATCACCGGCAGGTGCAGCTTGCCCGGCGTCGCGGTCGAGAAGCTCGCGTTCCGGTCCGGCGACCACTGCATCGGGGTACGGACGCCGTCACGGTCGCCGAGCCAGATGTTGTCGCCCATCCCGATCTCGTCGCCGTAGTACAGGATCGGCGACCCCGGCAGGCTGAGCAGCAGCGCCGTGAACAGCTCCATCCGGTTGATGTCGTTGTCCAGCAGGGG
>DASXRB010000402.1:0-2725 GCA_036506875.1 Kribbellaceae bacterium
ACCAGCTACAAAGCAACCGTGGGAATCGACATCCTCGCCCCGCCAGACGCCTTGACGACCACCACCAACGCCTAACTGCACGGCCTTGGGGCTAAACCGGCTCAGCGGTACGACGTACCGCCGTGGACGCCAGCTCGGCGATGGCCACGGCGGTCGCGTCGTACAGGCTCTGCGCCTGCGCGGGCGTGCGGCCGATCGCGGTCAGGCCGAGGCGGCCGTCGACGGCCAGGCAGGACAGCATGTGCAGGACCACCCCGGTGCCGGTGCGGTGGTCGAACTCCAGCCCGGCGGCGGCGACCGCGCGGATCACGTCGCGCTGCGGCAGGCCGAGCCAGGCGGGGTCGACGAGGTTGTCGGTGGAGACGTACGAGCGCGGCGTGCCGTCGGCCGCCTGCCAGGCGCCGGTGCCGGCGTCGTACCGGCCGGGGGCGAGGTTGCGCAGCGCGGTGTAGGGGTGCGTCGTACCGCCCTTGCGCAGGTTGATCTCCAGCGCGTACAGCCGCCACCGGCCGGCCTCCTCGACGGCGACGAAGTCGACGCTCAGCCGCCCGATCACCCCGCGGTCCGCGAGCAGCCGGCCGATCGCCGCGCCGTGCCGCGCCAGCTCACCGGCGTACGCCTGGTCGGCCGGGAACCGGCAGCCGATGTAGACCTGGCCGGCGAGCACCTGCTCGTGCGTGGCCAGCACGTTGACGTCGCCGTACGGCGTGATGTCGACCTGGACGCTCGGGCTGGAGGCGCGGGACCCGGTGACGAGCTCCTCGACGACGCCGCCCAGCGCAAGGTCGGCCAGGTACCACGCCGGCGCGGCGCGCACGCGCTCCCGGATCGTTGCGTCGGGCAACGGCTGCCCGGCGAGGTCGATCAGCTCGATGACCAGGTTGCCGTCACCCGCGCCGCTGTTGTCGTGCTTGACGACGACCCCTTGCGCGGCCGGCCGTTCCCGGCGGATCGCGGCGATCGCGTCGCACACGTCGTCGACCGTCCGCACACCTTCGCGACCGGCCGGCACCGGCACCCCGGCGGACCGCAGCAGCCGCCGGCCCTGGCCCTTGTAGCCCAGCGGCCACAGGTCCGGCGCGGTGCCGTTGATCGGGACGCCGAGCCGCAGCGCCACCTCGACCTCGCAGTCGGTGACGTTCCACGGCTCGATGAACGCCGGCCAGCCGGCCAGCACCGCGCGCATCCGGTCCAGCAGCCGCGGCCGCTCGAGCAGCTTCGCCGCCACCGGGCGTGGACTGTAGTCCCGGACCGTGAGCACTCGCAGCCGCCGTCGCACCCCGGCGCGCTGTCCGGGCGGCGCGAGCGAGGCGTAGTAGTGCAGTACCTCCGGGGCCGGGGTCTCGCTGCAGAGGAACAGCATCTGGCAGCCGGTGATGCGGGGCAGCATCAGCGCCGGCAGCAGGTACCGGTGCTCCAGCGCCGGGATCCGCCGGCCGTAGTGCGCCAGGATCGACTCGCCCAGCGCGAACGACGGCATCGCGACGAGCACGTGCCGCCCGCCGCCCGGCTGGTTCATCGCCCACGCCGGGCCGAGCCTGCTCTGCAGCTCCGCGAAGTCCACCATCACCCCACCGTTTGCAGGGTAAGCCCGCCGCCCGCCGCGCTCGCAAGAGCCGGGTCAGTGGAAGAAAATGCCGGTTCCGATCAACCGACCCAGGTCACGTCGAAGATCCTGATGACCTCGCGTTCCTGGTCGGCGTAGAAGGACACCAGTCCGCACTCTCCGAAGGAGGTCTGGCGGAGCGGAAGTCCTCGCATTTGCGCCAGCGCAGTGGCGGCGAGTTCGGCTCAATACGTCACCGACGATCGCTTCAGCCCGCGACGGCTTCGTCGAAGGAAACGAAGTCTTCAGGGCGGCCGTCCCTGGCAGTGCGCGCCGCCTGCTCGAAGCCTGGACGCGAGTACGCCACTGCACGCAGGTGCCACACGCGAAGGACGTCACGGATCTGGTGGAATCGCCACACCTCGTGAGCAGCGTCGAGCGCCTGGCGGTACTCCTCGAGGAACTGGGCACGCCAGCGCTCGGGAAGGGCGTCGAGAATCGCCTCAGCCTCGTCGACGGGCTCGAAAGCCGGCTCGGCGGCCATGTCCAAGACGCTACCTGGCAGAGGCGACAGCTGTGGCTGGTCATCCACAGGCTAGCGCCTCTGCGTGGCAGGGCGCCGTACCAGACGTCAGTGGAAGAAGTGCCGGGTGCCGGTGAAGTACATGGTCAGGCCGGCCTTCTCCGCCGCCTCGACGACCTCCGCGTCGCGGATCGAGCCGCCGGGCTGGACGATGGCGCGGATGCCGCCGTCGATCAGCACCTGCGGGCCGTCCGGGAACGGGAAGAACGCGTCCGACGCCGCCACCGAGCCGGCCGCCCGGTCGCCGGCCCGCTCGACCGCGAGCTTGCAGGAGTCGACCCGGTTGACCTGACCCATGCCGACACCGACCGAGGCACCGTCGGAGGCGAGCAGGATCGCGTTCGACTTCACCGACCGGCACGCGCGCCACGCGAAGGCCAGGTCCGCCAGCACCTCGGGAGGGGCCGGCTGACCAGCCGCGAGGGTCCATGTCGACGGGTCGTCGCCCGGCGCCTGGAACCGGTCCACGGCCTGCAGCAGCACACCGCCACTGATCGGCCGGAACTCGATCGGGTCCGGGTGCTCCACGACCGGGCAGACCAGGACCCGCAGGTTCTTGCGCGCCGCCAGGATCTCCACCGCACCCTCGTCGTACG
>DASXRB010000403.1:0-7506 GCA_036506875.1 Kribbellaceae bacterium
CCTTCGGCCGTGACCGGCTGGTCCGGATCCACCGGCTCACCGGGTTGACGTCGTTCAACCTGATGGTCGCGCACATCGTGCTGATCACCTGGGGCTACGCGGCCGGAGATGTGACCGCGACGCCGGGGGAGTTCTGGGACCTGACGACGAACTACCCGGCCATGCTGCTGGCGGTGGCCGGCACGGCGTGCCTGGTGATGGTCGTCGTGACCAGCGTGAAGGCGGCGCGGCGCCGGCTGCGGTACGAGTCGTGGCACCTGCTGCACCTGTACGGGTACCTCGGCGCCGGCCTGGCGCTGCCGCACCAGCTGTGGACCGGCCAGGACTTCACCGGCTCGACGGCGCGCACCGTCTACTGGTGGAGCCTGTGGGGTCTCGCCGCGGCGGCCGTGCTCGGCCTGCGGGTCGTCGTACCGCTGTGGCACAACGCCCGCCACCAGCTCCGGGTCACCTCGGTGGTTGCCGAGAGCAACGACACGGTGTCGGTCTACGTGACCGGTCGCGACGTGCACCGGCTGCGGGCTGACGTGGGGCAGTTCTTCGGGTGGCGGTTCCTGGACGGGCCGGGCTGGACCCGGGCGAACCCGTACTCGCTGTCGGCGGCGCCGGACGGCCGCAGCCTGCGGATCACCGTGAAGGAGGCGGGCGACGGCAGCGCCCGGCTGCGGTCGCTCAAGCCCGGCACGCGTGCCTTCGTCGAGGGCCCGTTCGGCCGGCTCAGCGGGCGCGCCCGGACCCGGCGGCGGGTGGCGCTGATCGGCGCCGGGGTCGGGATGGCGCCGCTGCGCGCGCTGGCGGAGGGCCTGGACTACGCGCCGGGTGAGGCGGTGCTGCTGCAGCGCTTCACCGACCGGCCGCTCTACGAACGCGAGCTCGGCGTGCTCGTCCGCGAGCGCGGGCTGCAGGTCGGCTGGCTGCCGGGTCATCGTCGTACCCCGGACTCCTGGCTGCCCGCCGGCGCCGGCTTCGCCGACGACGTGGCCGCGCTCACGTGGTGGGTGCCGGACGTCGGCGGCCGCGACGTCTACATCTGCGGGCCGGAGGAGTGGACACAGAGCGTACGACGCGCGGCACAGGCGGCCGGCGTCCCCGACGAGAACCTGCACATCGAGTACTTCGCGTGGTGAGCTGAGATGAGACGCATCCTGACCTGGCTGCTGAGCACGATCACGATCGTGGTGCTGCTGTTCGGCTACCGCACCTCGACCTCGGGGTCGCTGGCGACCGGGACGACCGTCGCGCCGGTGACGTCCGGCCCGGGTTCTAGCACAACGAGCGGCACCGGTGGCAGCAGTAAGCGCACCGTGACCGGCCCGGTCGTGCAGACCCGCTGGGGACCGGTGCAGGTGCAGCTGACCGTCAGCGGCGGACGGATCACCGCCGTCGACGTCGTGCAGTACCCGGACGGCAACCACAAGGACGAGGAGATCAACGACTACGCGCTGCCGGTGCTGGTGCAGAGCACGCTCGACGCGCAGAGCGCGAGCATCGACATGGTCAGCGGCGCCACCGTGACGAGCTCCGGGTACGTCGAGTCCCTGCAGGGCGCGCTGGACGAGGCCGGGCTGTGACCGCGCGCTACGTCGAGCACGTGATGGGGATGCCGATCAGCCTGGCGCTGCGCGGCCGGCACACCCGGGACGCGACGGCCCGCGCGGCGTGGGCCGCGGTGATGGAGTCGCTGCGCGAGGCGGACCGCGTGTTCAGCACCTACCGCGACGACTCGTACATCTCCCGGCTGGGCCGCGGCGAGATCGCGCTGGCCGACTGCCCGCCGGAGGTCTCGGAGGTACTTGCCCTGGGCAACGTTGCCGAGCGCGTCTCGGAGGGCGCGTTCGCGGTACGACGGACCGGGCGCGGCGGGGACGTCGTCCTGGATCCGTCCGGGGTCGTGAAGGGATGGGCCGCCGAGCGTGCGGCTCGGTTCCTGCGGCCGCTCGAGGACACCGACTTCTGCCTGTCGGCCGGTGGCGACCTGGTGTGCCGGACGCTCGACGAGGACGTGCCGCCGTGGCGGATCGGTATCGAGGACCCGCGCGACCCGCGACGGCTCGTGGCGGTCGTCCCGGTGCGCAGCGGCGCGGTCGCGACGTCCGGTACGGCGCACCGCGGCGCGCACATCACCGACGCCCGCACCGGCCGGACGCCGTCGCGGGTCGCGTCGGTCACCGTGGTCGGGGAGTCGCTGACCTGGGCGGACATCGACGCGACGGCCGCCTACGCCCGGGACGAGGACGCGGCGCGCTGGCTGGAGGCGCGCGGCCGGCGCAGCGGCCTGGTGATCTGGCGCGACGGTACGACGACGATCATCGGCGCGCGGTCGGGAGGTGCCGTCCGCGAGATCGCCTACGACGCGAAGTAACGCGGCCGGGGAGCAGGCCGACGCCGCGGGTGCCATCCAGTTCCGTCGCTTCCAGTACGACTCTCCGGGCTCGGACACCGGCTCGAACACCAGCCTGAACGCCGAGTACGTCCAGCTGAAGAACGTCACCACCCGCACGTTCAACCTCTACGGCTACACCGTCACGGTCCACACCGGCCGCGGCACCAACACGTCGTACCACCGCTATTGGGGAAGCAGCTGGTACATCTGGAACAACACCGGTGACAAGGCCTACCTCCGCACCCCGAGCGGCACCCTGGTCGACTACTGCGCCTGGACCAGCATCGGCGCGGGTTACAAGTACTGCTGAGCGGATCCGCGCGCGTCGCTCTCACCCGCGGACGGCGTAAGCGACCCGTAACAGCGCTCGCCGTGGACCGCGGCCGGTCTCCTTCCTAGCGTCGGAGTCGACCCCCGCTCTGGAAGGAGAGTCATCATGCGACGACTCGCAGCCGCTCTCGGACTGGTCGTACCAGCCGCTGCACTGACCGCGCCGTCCGCGCTGGCGGACTCCGGCAACGCCGCGGTGGGCTTCGGCCTGCTGTACCACGACGGAGTGGTCGTCCGTACGGTCGCCACGCCGACGTCGACACCGGGCGACGGTGTCGACGCGATCTTCCCCGTCTCGAACGGCGTGGCCGGTCAGCTGTCGGTCACGTCCGTCGCCCCGGGCGACGCGGACTACCACGGCGGACGCTGGGCGGTGTACGTCGTCACCTGGAACACGGCGCCGTACCTGCTCACCTCCGACGAGGCGGTCGCCGCCGCGCAGACGGCCGGCGATGTCACCGTCACCCGGATGCCCGCCGCCGACTTCGTGTGCCCCGTCACCCCGTCGTAGCCCACCGGTCACCGGTCGCCTGCCAGGGCAGGAGGAGGGGGCTGGCCAGGCAGGCGACCGATGCGATCGCGGTGCGGATGGTGGTCGCGGCCGCGACTCGGCCGTCGAGGCGAGAACCGACGCGGTGGGCTCAGGCGCTACCTCCGAACTGGATGGTCGTGTCGATCAGGACGCCGGGGGACCCGGTCGGGCCCTGCTCGATCTCGGTCAGGACGCGGCCGACGATGCGCGCCGCGGCCTCCTGCAGCGGCAGCCGGACCGAGGTGAGCGGCGGGTCCAGCTCGACCCGTGGCTCGACCGCGTCGAACCCGGTGATGGCGACGTCGCGGCCGGGGACCAAGCCGGAGTGGGTGGCCAGCTCGTGCGTCGCCACCGCCAGGCTGTCGCTGCTGTGCATGATGACCGACGGGCGGTTCTTGCGTGCGAGCAGCCGGCGTACCCGGCTCCTCACACCGTCGAACGAGCCGAGCAGGATGTCGGAGTCCTTCAGCTCGATGCCGTGCTCGCGCAACCGGTCACGGGTCCCGGTCAGCCGGTCGACGAGCCAGTACGCGTCGTCGTCGTACCCGACGTACGCGAAGCTCCGGTGCCCTTTGGCCACCAGGTAGTCGACCAGCCGCGCCATCGCCACCCGGTTGTCGACGTCGACCCAGGTCTGCGGCAGGTCCGGCGCGGTCCGGCCCATCAGCGCGAACGGAATGCCGAGATCGGCGAGGATGTGCGGTCGCGGGTCGACCGGCCCGCTGTTGAACAGCACGTACCCGTCCATGCCGCGGCCGGCGAAGTCCCGCGGTAGCGGCGGCGTGTCGCGCTGGTGGGTGAACACCACGATCTGGTGGTCGACCTTCTCGCCGGCCTCGATCAGCGCACGCAGCAGCGCGATGCTGAACGGGTTGCGCACGTCCAGGTCCTGGCTGGTCATGTGGATGCCGAGCCGACCACCTGTCGAAGTACGCCGAGTTCGTCGACAAGAATCAGCTGGCGCCGCTGCCCGGCGATGTCAAGACCGACATCTACGCCAAGGGCCTGGCCGATCTGTGGGTTGGGCAGGACGGCAAGCGGTACGGCCTGCCGAAGGACTGGGACACGATCGCCGTGTTCTACAACAAGAAGATGCTCAAGGACGCGGGCGTCTCCGAGCAGCAGATGAAGACACTGACCTGGAACCCGGCCGACGGCGGCAAGTACGAGAAGGTGATCGCCCATCTGACCGTTGACCGCAACGGCAAGCGCGGCGACGAGCCCGGCTTCGACAAGAACCACGTCAAGGTCTACGGCCTCGGCCTGGAGAGTAGCGGTGGCTCGTCCGGGCAGACCCAGTGGAGTATGTACGCCGGAAGCACCGGCTGGACGCACACCGACAAGAACCCGTGGGGCACCCGGTATAACTACGACGACCCGCGGTTCCAGCAGACCATCAAGTGGTGGGCCGGCCTGATCGACAAGGGCTACATGCCCAAGCTGGAGACCACCGTGGGCGCCAGCCTGAACGACAACCTCGCCGCCGGCAAGGCAGCGCTGAACACCAACGGCTCCTGGATGATCGGCACCTACTTCGGCTACAAGGGTGTCGACGTCGGCATTGCCCCGACGCCCATCGGCCCGAGTGGCAAGCGCGCCAGCTTGTTCAACGGCCTCGCGGACTCGATCTGGGCCGGCGGCAAGAAGCAGGCCGCGGCGCTGAAGTGGGTCGAGTTCCTCGCCTCCCCGGCCTGCCAGGACATCGTCGCGAAGAAGGCGGTCGTGTTCCCGGCGATCACGTCCTCAGCGGCGATCGCGGAGCAGGCGTTCAAGGCCAAGGGCGTGGACGTCACGCCGTTCACCGACCACGTGAAGAACGGCACCACGTTCCTGTTCCCGATCACCGCCCACGACGCGGACGTCGGCGCGACACTCACCCCGGCCCTGGACGCGGTGCTGTCCGGCAAGGCCGACGTCAGCTCCCTGACCGCCGTCAATGACAAGGTCAACAGCCTCATGAAGTAAGGGGTTGCCTCGTCGGCACGCCGTCCCGTCCCGCTGGGCCGGCGTGCCGGGTCTGATGAGGTGGCGCTTTCCCGCGCTGGTGGTGCGACCCGCACATCGACTGCGATGTGGCACACCGCTGTCGATGTACGAGCTCCGCCGGTGGCTCTCTCGCGACCGACACCACAACTGTACGTCGGGCCTGCCCGCGGCCCGACGGCTGAGCTGCCTGCATCGGAGGAGCTGGACATGCGCAGGGTCGCCGAGTTCGTGCCGTCGCAACGCCGCTGGGTGGTCGGGGTCACCGGCCTGGACGTGCTGGCCAGCGGTTCGACCAACACCGGTCCCGGCGTTCTCGCCGAGACGATGGCGGTCGTCCGGTCGTTGCTGCTGCCGTCACTGGTGTCGCTGTTCGGGACCTGGAACTGGTACCTGCCCGATCGGGTGGCCGCGATCCTGCGGGTCCGGCCGTCATGGCTGGTCGAGGCGCGGCGACCGGCGCGGGTCAGATACCCGTGACGACCCGGTCTCTCCCGGCGAGCTTGGCCTCGTACAGGCACTTGTCGGCGCGGGCGACGAGGGCCTCGACCGACTCACCCGGCCCCAGCGCGCAGCCGCCGCTGATCGTCGCGCTGACCTCGTTGCCGTCGGCGTCGATGGGTTCGAACGCCGTGCAGAAGCGGATCCGCTCGCCCACCTCGAGTGCGCCGGCGAGCTCGGTACGCGGCAGGACGACCAGGAACTCCTCACCGCCCCACCGGCCTGCGACGTCGCCGGCCCTGAGCGCGGTGCGGAGGCGATCCGCGAACGCGTGCAGCACCAGGTCGCCGGCCTGATGGCCGTAGGTGTCGTTGATGCGTTTGAAGTGGTCGATGTCGAGGAGCAGCACGCAGAGGGGCTCGCCGTGACGGATGGCGTCGCTGTGCCGGCGGGCGAGTTCCTCGTCGAGATGCCGGCGGTTGTACAGCCCGGTCAGCTCGTCCGTGCGACTCATCCGGTCCAGCTCGGCGTCGCGTTGTCGCAGCTCGTCCTGCAGCACCTTCACCGTGATGGCGGAGACGACCCTGGCGAGCAGCTCGGGCGGCTCGAACGGCTTCTTGAGATAGTCATGGGCGCCGGCGCGCAGTCCCGCGACGACGTCGTCCATGCTGCCGCGACTGGTCAGGAACACGACCGGGATGTCCTTGAGGCCGGCGTCGCCCTTGAGCTCGGTCAGCACCTGGTAGCCGTCGAGGCCGTCGAGGCTGGGCATCTCGACGTCGAGCAGGATGATGTCGGGCGGCTGCCGCCGGCAGATCTCCAGCGCGGTGATGCCGTCGTCGGCTTCGACGACCTGGTAGCCCTCCGGCTCGAGGCAGTCGCGGACGACGGCTCGGATCAGGAGCGAGTCGTCCGCGATCAGGACCGTGGCTGGTGTCATGGTCGTCCTCCCACCTTCTCTATCGACCACCCCAGGCGCACATCACCCCACACTATCAGTGATGATTCTCTGACAGAGAGTCAATCGTGTCGTGCAATTGTCAACCGGCCTCGAGCAGGCGTCCTTGCTGTCAGTACGCCGCGGTCAGGTCCCGTTCCGCCGCGTTGTCCCCGGGAAGTCGGGCCGGGAGCGGTGTCCTCGCAGCACGCTGTGGAACACGCCTATGCGCGTGCCGTCGGGGTCGATGAGAACGGCATAGTCGCCGACATCGGGATCGACCTGCCCCTGGCCCGCCGTGCCGCCGCCGAGTTCGATGGCACGCTTCACCGTTGTGCTGATGTCGTCGACGGCAACGTAGACGAGGGTGCCTTGTCCACCGGCGGGACGGTGCGTGGTGATCCTGCCCATCGGTCCTGCACCGCCGGAGGTGAAGTACCAGCTGTCAGCCTGCTCGTCCACCTCGAACGTCCACCCGAACAGACCGGCGTAGAAGTCCGCCGCCCTGGCGAGCCTGCGGACCGGTATCTCGACGAACACGATCGATCCGGGGTGCATGATCACTCCCGTGGCGTCTGTGGCGTCAACCTGTGCTCAAGACTATGACGGCCGCACGTGGCGCGTCACCGTGCTCGTGCGAGCAGCGAGGAGCTGCCGTGGCCATCTCCTGCACAAGGGCCTGCACGACGCCGGCGTTGTACGACTCGTCTCGAAGTTCCGTGGCAGCGCAGTCCACGGAAGCAGGATGGCACGGCGCCTCGCGTGCAGCCGCCGGTTCCGCATGGGTTGACGTCCGGATCGCGCAGATGCGAGTCCGCGTCACTCCCGTCCGTCGGCAGGCTGGAGCCACTCGCCTGGCGCGAACTCACGACCAAAGTCGACGCACGCCTCGTTCTCGCA
>DASXRB010000404.1:0-3455 GCA_036506875.1 Kribbellaceae bacterium
TCGAACTCTCGCCTGATCTAGGCACTCTCCGGGGACCCGGCGGCCATCCTCTGACCGGACGACCGGTTACGGGTGGCGGGACAGGATCGCCATGGCGGCGTTGTGGCCGCCGATGCCGCTGACGGCGCCGCCGCGCTGGGCGCCGGAGCCGCAGATCAGGAGGTTGGCGACGTCGGTCTCGACGCCCCAGCGGCCGGCCTCGGCGTCCGACGACACCCATGGCCAGGACAGGTCGCCGTGGAAGATGTGACCGCCTGGCATGCCGACGCCGGCCTCGATGTCCAGCGGTGTCTTCACCTCGACACAACGGTTGCCCTCGGCATCGATCGCGATACACGGCTCCAGCGGCTCATCCAGGTACGACTCCAGCCCGTCGAGCACCCGCCGGCACGCCTCGTCGCGCATCGCCGCGTTGTCGGCCGCGAACAGCCGCGCCGGGAAGTGCACCCCGAACACCGTCATCGTGTGATACCCGCGCGCCGCCAGACCGGATCCGAGGATCGACGGGTCCGTCAGCGTGTGGCAGTACACCTCCGACGGCGTCACCGACGGCAGCACTCCGCGCGCCGCCTCGTCGTACGCGGTCTCCAGCCGGCTGTAGTCCTCGTCGACGTGGAAGGTCCCGGCGAAGGCCCGCGACGGCGAGTCCCCCGACCGCAGCCGCGGCAGCCGCGACAGCAGCAGGTTGATCTTGAGCTGCGACCCCTCCGGCACCACAGCCGACCGGCCGCGCAGGCGATCCAAAACGCTTGGAGCAACATTGGCGAGCACATACGAACACTCGACGGTCCGCTCGCCGTCGCCACCCAGCCAGGTCACCGACGCGCCGGTCCCATCGGCCGAGACCGACGACACCGCCGCCCCGGTCACCACCTGCGCCCCGGCCCGCAGAGCCGCCCCGGCCAGCGCGTCCGTCACCGCGCCCATGCCGCCGACCGGCACCCGCCACTCGCCGGTCCCGTTCCCGACCACGTGGTAGAGGAAGCACCGGTTCTGCAGCAGCGACTCCGACCGCAACGACGCGAACGTCCCGATCACCGCGTCCGTCGCCACCACGCCACGCACGGTGTCGTCGGCGAACCGTTCCTCGAGCGCGTCGCCCAGCGGCCGCTCCACCAGCGCCGCCCACACGGCCGGATCCACCCGCTGCCGCACCGACGCGGCCGTCGTCAGCGGCTCCAGGAACGTCGGCGCCACCGCCCGGGCGAACTCCGCGACCTCGCCGTGGAACCGCTGCCACGCGTCGTACTCCGCGTCGCTCCCGGTCAGCGCCGCGAACGACTCCCGCGTCCCGTTCCCGCTCTCCACGAGCAGCCCGAGATCGCGCCCGCCGCGCCGCACCGGCGTGTACGACCCGACCGCCCGAGACCTCAGGTCCAGCCCCAGCCCCAGGTCCGCGGCGATCTTGTCCGGCAGCAGGCTGACCAGGTACGAGTACCGCGACAGCCGTGCGTCCATCCCCGGGAACACCGGCGCGCTCACCGCCGCCCCACCGATGTGCCCCTGCTGCTCGACCACGAGCACCGACAACCCGGCCCCGGCCAGGTACGCCGCCGCGACCAGGCCGTTGTGGCCCCCGCCGACGATCACGACGTCGTAGAAGTCATTGCTCGCAGCAACCACGCAGGACCTCCCGGGTGACGGACCTCACCACGAGACTAGCCGTACGACGACCAGCCGCGAGCCCGGTCGCGCGCCGCGGACCAGGGCCGCAACCGGCAGCGTCGTACAGTGGCGCTCGTCGAGAGGGGACCCACACGATGCGTGCCATCGCCGTGCAGGAGTTCGGGGCCGCGCCCGAGCTGATCGAGGCGCCGAAGCCCGAGGCCGGACCGGGGCAGATCCTGGTGAAGGTCGAGGCCGCCGGGGTCAACCCGTTCGACTTCAAGGTCGGGGACGGGGCGCTGAGCGGCAGCATGCCGCACGACTTCCCGCTCATCCTCGGCGTGGACGCCGCCGGGACCGTCGAGTCCGTCGGCGAGGGCGTCGACACCTTCGCAGCGGGCGACCGGGTCGTCGGCAAGTTCCTCACCCCGCCGGCCGGTCACGGCAGCTACGCGGAATACGTCGCCGGCCCGGCCGGTGGCACGATCACGAAGGTCCCCGCCGGCGTCACGAGTGAGCAGGCCGCCGCGCTGCCGATCGCCGGCGGCACCGCGCAGGACCTGGTCGACGTGGTCGACCTGAAGCCCGGCCAGACCGTGCTCGTGGTCGGCGCGGCCGGCGGGGTCGGGAGCTACTTCGTCCAGCTCGCCGCGGCCGCGGGCGCGCATGTGATCGCGACCGCGCACGCCGACGACGCGGAGCGGATGCGCACCCTCGGTGCGCGCGAGGTCGTCGACCACACCGCCGGTCCGGTCGCGGACGCGGTCAGGGCGACTCACCCGGACGGTGTCGACGCGCTCGTCGACCTGGTCAGCGGCCCGGACGAGCTGAGGGCCCTGCTGCCGCTGCTGAAGCCGGGCGGCCAGGTCCGGACCACGACCTTCGCCGCCGATGCGGCCGACATCGCCGCGCGCGGGCTGACCGGCGGCAACTTCGAGTCCAAGGGCGGCGCGCCCGAGCTGGCCCGGCTGCTCGCCGCGGTCGCGGACGGCCGGCTGACGGTCGTGCTCGGCCGCGTCGTACCGCTGAGCGAGGCACCGGCGGCGCTGGCCGACTTCCGGACCGGTGGCAACCGCGGCAAGACGGTGCTCGTCCCCTGACAGCGTCAGACGGGCCAGGCGAGCTGGTGGTAGGCGGCGTCCCAGAACATCCACTCGTACCGGCTGGTCGTGGCGAAGTGCTGGTGGCACCGCGCCCGCTCCGCCGTGCCCAGATCGTTGCCGAGGGCATCGGTCACGGCCAGCACCGACTCCACCACCGCGTCGAACTCGGGCGAGCCGTACGTCGAGATCCAGCGCTGGTAGAGCGGATCCGGCGACGACAGCTTCAGCAGCTCACGACCGACGTCGCGGTAGATCCAGTAGCAGGGCAGCACCGCCGCGACGGCTTCGGCGTATGTCCCGGTCGCGCACACGGCGGTCAGGTACGACATGTAGGCGGTCGTCGCCGGCCCGGACCCGGCCGCGTCGACGTCCGCCGGTGACAGGCCCAGCGAGGACAGCAGGCCGGCGTGCAGCTCGCGCTCGACCTCGATCGCCTCGGCGGCGTGCCGGGCGAACATGTTCACCGCGTCCTCGTCGGTGGCTCGCGACCCCACCAGTGCCAGGCACCGTGAGTACGCCCGCAGGTAGTGACTGTCCTGCACGATGAAGTACCGGAACGCGTCCCGGCTCAGCGACCCGTCGGTCAGGCCGGTGATGAACGGATGCCGCAGGATCTCGTCGTACACCCGCGCGGCGCCCGCCTCCCACAGCTCGGCGGAGAACGTCATGCGTCACCCTTCGTCGAGGTAGACACTGCGTTGACGATAACCGCGCCGCCCAGCAGGCTGCGATCCGACACCGGAGTAG
>DASXRB010000405.1:0-6618 GCA_036506875.1 Kribbellaceae bacterium
CCGGCGGCGGAGTTCTTCACCGACCTGTTCACCACCGTGATCGGTGAGGACGAGCTGCTGGTGGAGGTGCGCGTGCCGAAGTACACCGGCTGGGGCGCGCACTACGAGAAGTTCTCCCGTACCGCGCAGCAGTGGTCGATCGCGGGCGTGGCCGCCGCGGTACGGATGGACGCCGGCACCATCGCGGAGGCCCGGGTGGCCCTGACCAACATGGGCTCGACGCCGGTGCGGGCCCGCGCGGTGGAGGAGGCGCTGGTCGGGCAGCCGGCGACCGACGAGGCGGTCCGCGCCGCGGCCGCGTCGGCTGCCGACGGCACGTCGCCGCCGTCGGACAGAGACGGGGACGCGGACTACCGGCGGCACCTGGCTCAGGTGCTGACCCGGCGCGCCGTGCTGGCCGCCGCGGGTGCCTGATGAAGCTCGAACACCGCTTCACCGTGGCGGCCCCCGTCGAGCGGACCTGGGCGGCGTTCAACGACCTGGACAGGGTGGTGCCCTGCTTCCCCGGTGCCACCCTGACCTCGTCGGCCGGCGACGGGTTCGAGGGCACGTGCAAGGTCAAGCTGGGCCCGGTCTCCCTGCTGTACACGGGTTCCGGCCGGTTCACCGAACGCGACGAGGCGGCCTACCGGCTGGTCGCGGAGGCCAAGGGCAAGGACCGCCGCGGCAACGGCACCGCCGCCGTCAGCGTCACCGCCGTGCTGACCGCGTCCGGGGACGCGGCGACCGACGTCGAGGTGGACACCGACCTGTCCGTCACCGGCAAGCCGGCCCAGTTCGGCCGCGGCCTGATCCAGGACGTCTCCGACAAGCTGCTCGCCCAGTTCGTCGACTGCCTCGGCGAACGGCTCGGCGAGGACACCACGGCGCAACCGGCGGGTTCGGAGTCGCCGGAGCCGGACGTCTTGCAGGCGGCCTCGGCGACCGGCGGGCCGGACGCGACGTCCGCCTCACCGGGCTCGCCGCCGTCCTCGAGTCAGGCGGCGGAACTCGATCTCGGCTCGGCGCTGCTGCCCGTGCTGGCGCGGCGGCTGGTGCCGTACCTGATCGGCGCGGTGGTGGCGCTGCTGCTGCGGCGGGTGTTCAGCCGGCTGTTCGGTCGCTGACCATCAGCCGCTCACCGGCTCGTCGTAGAACGGCGCCGGCCGCAGCCCGAACGCGGTGTCGACGATGCCGCGCTGGGTCGGGACGACGGTCAGCTTCGCCGCCTCGTCCGCGGTGAACCAGCCGACCCCGGTCACCTCGTCGGACAGCCCGGCCTCGCCGTCCACGGCCTCGGCCCAGAAGCAGTTCGCGATGATCTGCGCCCGGTTCCCGTCCGGGTAGACGACGACCACGTCGGGGTCGGAGTACACCCCGAGCAGACCAGTGACCCTGATCCGCAGCCCGGTCTCCTCGTACACCTCCCGGACCGCGGTCTCCGCCGGCCGCTCGCCCGCGTCCACCCCACCGCCGGGTAGGCACCACTCGCCGTTGTCACTGCGCCGCGTCAGCAGCAGCCGGTCCGCATCCATCACCGCCGCGGACGCCCCGATCCGGAGCGCCGCCGTAGCCCCCACCCGCGGCCCCCGCTCGTACGTCGTCGGCCGCCAGACAGTCTTGTGCTCACCCACGTCGGCGCATGCTGCCACACCGCAGGGTCTGGGCGCCCTGATCGGCAGTCTCGGGAGATGGGCGAGGATGTGCGGCATGCGTGTGCTGATCGCGCCGGACAAGTTCGCCGGCACCCTGACCGCGGTGGAAGCCGCCGAGGCCATCGCCGAGGGATGGCGGCGCCAGGACCCGGACGCGGAGATCCTGACCGCGCCGATGGCCGACGGCGGGCCGGGGTTCCTCGACGTGCTCGGCGCGGTGACCGGCGGATCGCTGCTGTCCGTCACGGTGCGCGGGCCCCTGGGCGAGCCGGTGCCGGCGACGGTGCTGGTGGCGGGTGAGACGGCGTACGTCGAGTCCGCCCAGGCCTGCGGGCTGCACCTGGTCGAGCCGGCGGACCGCCGCCCGGAGGACGGTACGACGTACGGCGTCGGCGAGCTCGTCGGGGCCGCGGTGGACGCGGGTGCGCGGCGGATCGTGATCGGGCTCGGCGGCTCGGGGACCAACGACGGCGGCGCCGGCCTGCTCGCCGCCCTGGGCGCGACCGGCGACGGGGCCGTCCTGGACGCGGGCGCCGCCGGGCTCGCCGGGGTGACGGCCGTCGACCTCGGGCCGGCGCGCGAGCGGCTGGCCGGGGTCGAGCTGGTCGCGGCGACCGACGTGGACAACCCGCTGCTCGGCCTGCGCGGCGCGACGAAGGTGTTCGGCGCCCAGAAGGGCCTCGCCGAGGAACGGATGCCGGCCGTCGACGGCTGGCTGCAGGACTTCGCCGCCGCCACCGACCGCAAGACCGCCGGTACCAAGGGCGCGGGTGCCGCCGGCGGCCTCGGCTACGCACTGCTCGTGCTCGGGGCCGAGCGGGTCTCCGGGATCGACCTGGTCGCCGAGCTGACCGGGCTGCGCGCGGCGGCCGCGAAGGTGGACCTGGTACTCACCGGGGAGGGCGCGTTCGACTTCCAGTCCCGGGCCGGCAAGGTCGTCGCCGGGGTGGCGAAGGTCGCGAACGACGCGCTGCGACCGTGCGTCGTACTGGCCGGGAGGGTGCTGATAGGCGCGCGGGAGATGCGCACGATGGGCATCGAGTCGGCGTACGGGCTGGTCGACCTGGTCGGGGAGGAGCGCGCCTTCGCCGACCCGCACGGGTCGCTCGCCGCGGCGGCCGAGCGGGTCGCGCGGACCTGGGCACGCGCTTGAGCGACACGCCGGGTGTGCGACCATGGGAATGGTCCCGGGGTGAGTTGTGTTGCCCAGGGATGACCGGGGGAACATAGAGCCACAGATGACTGGGAGTCAGGCATGACCGATCTGCAGACCGACCAGGCGAAGACCGCGATCGCCGACGGTGTGCTCCTCACCGACGGTGCGGCCGCCAAGGTGAAGGCGCTGCTCGACCAGGAGGGCCGCGACGACCTGGCGCTGCGCGTCGCCGTGCAGCCGGGCGGCTGCTCCGGCCTGCGGTACCAGCTCTTCTTCGACGAGCGGCAGCTCGACGGTGACGTCGTCAAGGACTTCGGCGGCGTGAACGTCGTCACGGACCGGATGAGCGCGCCGTACCTGAAGGGCGCCACCATCGACTTCGTCGACACGATCGAGAAGCAGGGCTTCACCATCGACAACCCGAACGCCACCGGCTCCTGCGCCTGCGGCGACTCGTTCAACTAAGACGTACGACGAGAGCCCCGTCGCCCGGATCACCCGGGCGGCGGGGCTCTCGTCGACCTTGAGGATCAGTGCGCGGCGGCACCCTCGCGGGCGCGGTGCGGCAGCAGGAACGTCACCACCAGGCTGACCACGAACAACCCGGTCGAGGCGATCGTCGCGGCCTGCATCGCGCCGGGGAACCGGTGCTCGGGCAGCAGCTCGAAGAACAGCGAGCCGATCACCGCGACGCCGACGGTGCCGCCGAACTGCTGGACGGCGGTGAGGACCCCGGACGCGGAGCCCGCGGCCTCGTCGTCGACGCTGGCCAGGATGATGTCGAACAGCGGGGCGAACACCATGCCGGCGCCGATCCCCGACACCAGCGTGGCCGGGACCAGGTCCCGGATGCCTACCCCGGCCCCTTGCAGTGTCAACCACATGCCGAGCATTCCCAGCGTGATCACGACGATGCCGAGCTGCAGGGCGCCGCGGCCGAGCTTGGGGCTCAGCAGGCCGCCGGACAGCGGCGCGCCGATCGCGATCCCGAGCGAGAACGGCACCATGGCCAGGCCGGCCTTCAGCGGGCTGAAGTGCAGGCCGAGCTGGGTGAACAGGTTCAGCACCAGCATGAAGCCGGACATCGCGAGGAAGAACGAGGTGATCACGCCGAGGCCGGCGACGTACCCGCGGCTGCGGAACAGCGACGGCGCGATCACCGGCTCGTCGGAGCGGCGCTCGCTCCAGCCGAAGAGCGCGAACACCGGCAGCGCGCCGGCCATCAGCAGGTACGACCACAGCGGCCAGCCGAGCTCGCGGCCCTGCACCAGCGGGTAGATCAGCATCCCGGTGGCGACGGCCAGCAGCGTAGCGCCGCGCAGGTCGAGCCGGGTGACGCCGGGCGTCTTCAGCTCGGGCATGAACCGCAGCGCGCCGAACACGGCCACGATGCCGACCGGGACGTTGATCCAGAAGATCGTCCGCCACCCGGCGCCGAACCAGTTCGCGTCGATCAGCACACCGGCGAGGATCGGTCCGGCGACCGCGGACAGACCCATGACCGGGCCGAACATGCCCATGGCCTTGCCGAGCTCGGTCTCGTCGAAGACCGACTTGATGATGGCGAAGCCCTGCGGGATCATCACCGCGCCCAGCAGGCCCTGGGCGAGCCGGCTGCCGACCAGCAGGTCGGGTGACGTGGCCAGGCCGCACAGCGCGGAGGCGATGGTGAAGCCGGCCGCGCCGACCACGAACAGCCGGCGGCGGCCGAGCAGGTCACCGAGCCGGCCGAAGCTGACCAGGCCGATGGCGAAGGCCAGCGTGTAGCCGGCCAGCATCCACTGCATATCCGTCGTGGACCCGCCGAGGTCGGCGTGGATCGACGGCAGCGCGATGTTGACGATCGTGGCGTCGACGAGGTCCATGATCTCGGCGAGCAGCACGAGCCCGAGGACGACCCAGCGCCAGCGGTACGGCGTGCGGGGGGCGTCCTGGGTGACGGGGGAGGCCGGTGGCTCGGTGCCGGCCCGGTCCAGATCGGTGACAGTCATGAGCGGACTCCTGAGGAACGATGTTCGATGATTACGAACACTGTTCTACAGACGAACGGCGTTCGCGTCAAGTACAGTGTTCGACATGGCAACCGACAAGGACCGTCCGAACCCGCCGTGGCAGCAGCTGCCGCAGGGCCGGGAACGCAAGCCCGCGCGGACGCCCCTGAGCAGGGAGCGGATCGTCGACGCGGCGCTCGAGGTGCTGGTCGCCGAGGGGTACGACGCGGTCTCGATGCGCCGGGTCGCGCAGGAGCTCGGCACCGGCGCGGCATCGCTGTACGCGCATGTGGCGAACAAACAGGAGCTCGACCAGCTGATGGTCGACCGCGTCGGGCAGTCCTTCGAGGTGCCGGACCCGGATCCGGAGCGCTGGCAGGAGCAGGTCGCGCAGCTGATGCGCGACATGCTCGGCGCGATGCGCTCGTACCCCGGGGTCGCGCGGGCGGCGATCGGTCAGATCCCGCTCGGCGAGCACGCGCTGTACAGCAGCGACCGGATCCTCGCGATCCTGCGCGCGGCCGGGTTGCCGGACCAGGTCTGCGCCTACGCGGTCGACCTCATCGCGCTGTACGTGTGCGCGGTCGCCTTCGAGGAGGCCGTGCAGGGCGCGGCGAGCTGGACGCCGGAGGACGTCGAGAAGTTCGTCTCGGAGCTGCGGGACTGGTTCGCGGCCCTACCGGCCGACCGGTACCCGAACATCGTCGCGCTCGCCGCACCGCTCACCGCCGGGGGTGGCGATGAGCGGTTCGAGTTCGGCGTCAAGGTCATCGTCGGCGGCCTGGCCGCCTTCCTGGACTGACGCCTCACAGGCCCTCGCGGAAGCCCTGGCGCCAGGACGGGTAGCGCAGCGTCCACCCGAGCTCGCGCTTGGCCTTGGAGTTGTCCGCGCCGCGGCCCTCGGTGAACATCCGCACCGCCGCCTCGCCGGCCACCAGCCTTCCGAGCCAGGCCGGCACCCGCCGCGGCGGTTTCGCGCCCAGGATCCTCGCCAGCTCCGGCAGCCACACCGACACCGGCGCCGGCTCGTCGTCCGCGACCTGGTAGATCCCGGGGTCGCCGTGCTCCACCGCGCGGACCGTCGCCGACGCCGCGTCGGCGAAGTGGATGAACGACCACACACCGCCGCCGTCGCCGACGATCGGCACCTTGCGGGCATTGATCCGGGCAGCGATCGAGCCGCCGCTCCCGATGGCCGAGCCCGGCCCGTAGAACCCGGCATACCTCAGCGCCAGCCCCTCGATCTCCGCGTCACCGGTCACCACCGACTCGACGTACCGGATCGCCTTCATCGTCTCCACCTGCGACTTCGCCGGCTCCGGGTCCAGCGGGTCGTCCTCGGTCTTGACCGGACCACCCGTCCGGGCCAGGTTCCAGCCCGCGAACGACTGCGCGACCATCCGTCGTACCCCCGCCGTCTTGGCCGCGGCGAGCAGGTTGTCGGTGCCCTCGGTGCGCAGCCGGTTCGTCATCGCGAAGGACTGGTCGAACTTCTTCGGATCGATGTCACCCTTGAGCGCGGTCAGCTGGTGCACGACCACCTCGGGCTGCGCCTTCGCCACCGCCTCGCGGACCGCGGCCGCGTCCAGCGCGTCCGCCACGACCGCACCCGCACCCAGCGCCCGCAGCCCGTCGATCGCCCGTGGCGACCGGGTCATCCCGGTCACCTCGTGCCCCGCCGCCACCAGCTGCGGCACCAGCTCCCGGCCGAGTGCCCCCGTCGCCCCTGCCACCAGAACCTTCATGATCCGTTCCTCTCATCAGCTCGTACACCCAAGACACGCCGACCCATCACCCCGTGACATCACCCATTGATCGGGCCCTTCCGACCCGGCGT
>DASXRB010000406.1:0-3593 GCA_036506875.1 Kribbellaceae bacterium
CGGAACCGCCACCCTTGGTGCTTGTTCCTCCGCCGCCGCCCGGCGGGCTGTTCTCGGTGCCCGTACACGCCCCGGGCCCGCCGACCTCCCCGGGCGCGCAACTGGCGGAGCCGAGCAGGCCGGACGGATCGCTGGAGGTGATCGGCGTGTTGTCCGAGTACACGTAGGCGCTCCACTGCTGCGGGTCGGCCAGGTCCATCACCGGGTCCACGGACGTGAACCGGCCGATGCCCGGGTCGTACTCGCGGGCGCCGAGGTGGGTCAGGCCGGTGTTGTCCTTCGTTCCGCCGACGAAGCCCTTGTCGCCCGCCCAGCTGGCCGGTGCCGTCCCACGGTCCTCGCCGAACGGCATCATCCGGCGCCGGGTGACGGTGAGCGTGGCGTCGCTGGACACCGTGGCGGTGGCCGTGCCCTGGTGGTCGTCGACCAGCCAGGTGAGCGCGGTCGGCGTACGGACCGCGACGGTCGATCCCGCGTGCGAGTAGTACCGCGTGCCGACCGCGGCGCCCGTCTTCGGCTTCCTGATCTCCAAGCCGCCGGGCAGGTACAGCGTCGCCCCGGTGGGGTCGCGGCGGATGAGCCGGCTGCCACCCGCGTCGTAGGTGTACGTGGTCTCGCCCGTCTTGTCGGTGCTCCGGCTCAGCTTCCCTTCGTCGTTCCAGGTCAGCGCTTGGCTCTCGGCGCCGGCCGTCCCGTCCGCGGCGCAGACGTTGGCCGCGGCGGCCGCCGGGCGGCACAGCGTATTGCCGGAGGCGTCATACGCGTACTGCAACGTCGCCGTGCCGCCGCCGCTCGCCGTGACCGACGTGACCGCGTGCGGCTTGCTGCCCGCGCCTCCGCCGGACGCCGGATAGTTGTAGCTCCGGGTGGTGTCGGTTGTCTGGTGCAGCACCTCGGTCTTGCGGTCGCCAGCGGCGTCGTACGCGTACGAGCGCCAGTACGACGCCGGTCCGCCCACCACGGCCACGGACGGCGTCGTGGCGCATGTGGCGCCCGCCTGCGACCACGCTTCGGTCAGCCGCTTCAGGCGGTCGTATCCGAAGCACTGGGTGTCCGCCGGCTGGCCGCCGTCGGGCGTGTCCTTGATCGAGGTGATCGTGCCCGCATCGTCGTACGTGTACGCGAGGTTGTAGACGTCGCTCTTGAGCTCCGGCACGGCGTTGAAGGTGATCTTCCGGCCGGTGGCCTCGTCGTAGCCGTAGGTCAGGGCCACCCGGCTGCCGTGCTCGCCGAGGTTCTGCCCGATCAACTGGTCGAGCTGGTTGTAGACGATCTCCTGGGCGTAGATCTGGTTGCCGCCGGAGATCTCCCCGATCAGCCCGTTGGGCAGGCCGACCTGGTTGAACAGGGCGGTCTGCGTCTCGGCCGGCAGGCCGGCCACCTTCGGCGTTCTGACCTGCTCCACTGTGCCGTTGGGCCGGTAGCCGAAGGTCTGGGTGAAGGTGCACGGGTCCGCCTCGCCGGACACGCACAGCCCGCTGTCGGTGGACGGGATCGTCACCGCCGTCCCCTTCGGCCTCCCGGCCGCGTCGTAGCCGGTGGTGGCGCTCACGTACGCGGACGCCTTGCCGTCCTTGTCGTACTCGTAACGGGTGCTGCTGGTGGACTTACCGATGCCGTACTGGAGGGTGTCGAACTTCCACTCGGCCAGCAGCGGGCCGTCGGCGGCGCCTTGCCGTTCGGCGGTCTTGCGGCCCATCGCGTCGTACTCGTAGTAGAGGGTCCGGCCCCGGGCGTCCTTCGACCACCTCAGCCGACCGCCCTGGTCGTATCCCGAGTAGCTGCGGCCGGTGTCCGGGTCGTCGGTCTGGATCTTGTGCCCGCGCAGGTCGTACTTGTACGTCCAGGTGTTGCTGCCCGGACCGGTGACCGCATCGAGCAGGCCCTCACCCGTGTAGTGATACGTGGTCCGCTCGAAGGTGGCGGTAACGTCGCTGCCGGCCTTCGCCGGGTCCTTGTACTGGCGCAGTTCGACGAGCCGGTCGAAGGCGTCCTGGACCGACGTCGTGGCGATGCCCCCGGTCGGCGGCGTCACGGTGGTCTTCTCTCCCGCGTACGCCGTGTGGGTGCGCCACGCCTCGTCCCCACGGTCCAGGAAGATCGCGTCGGTGAGCCGGCCGGCGCCGTCGTACACGTTGGACGTGATCGCCGGGACCTCGGGACGGTTCACCGGCAGGACCAGGGAGGTAGCCGGCGGGGCGTTGTCGATGTCGTAGTACGGGCTGCTGGTCGAGTCGACCAGGCCTCGCGAGTTGTAGATCGTGTCGGCGATCGCCCGGCCCCCGGTCAGGGTCTGCGTCTGCGTCTGCCGCAGGCGCAACATGCCGTCGTAGAGGGACACAATGCTCCGGTAGGTCGCGGAGCCATACGGCGTCAGCGACTTGGCGACCACTGAGCTCGGCGCGTCCTTGCGCAGGTTGTACGCGTAGTTGAGCGACGGGTCCTTGGGGTACGCCGACTTGCTGCGGCCCGGCGCCCACACGGACAGCAGCCTGCCGGCGCCGTCGTACGTGATGTCGGTGACCTCGCCGTTGGGGTCGGTCACCCGGGTCGGCACTCCGAGGGCCGGGTTGACCGTCTTGGTCGTGACCTGCTTGAGGGCGTTGGTGACCTTGACGGCGGTCACCGGCCCACCCAGCGTGGGCGTGTAGTCGGTCTTCGTCGGGTGGCCGTACGTGTCGGTCTGGACGGTGGCCCGGCCGAGCGCGTCGTACATGATCGTGCTGGCGTTCACATACACCGGCGTGGCGTCGGCCCAGTGGTCCAGTTGCTCGGTGCGCACCGGCAGGCCACGGCTCGGCGTCGCCCCGTAGGCGTCCGCGTCGTCGTAGTAGGTGCGGATGTCGGTGAGCACGTCGCCCGGCGCCTTCTCCTTGCCGCAGGCGGCGCTGTAGGTGATCTTGCGCTTGACCCGGTCCAGCATCCCACTGGTCTCGTTGCGGGCGTAGTCGGTGCGGGTGCAGGTGTCATCGGTCTGGTCGCTCTCGTCGCCGAGGTCGTTCACCTCCGTGGTGAGGTTGTCGTCGTTGACCTTCGTGATGGTCTGCGTCCAGCGGGTCGCGCCGGTGGAAAGCTTGAGCCGATTACGGACCGTGCCGACGTGGGTCTGCCAGGCCTTCAGCGGCCCGGCGGTGGCCAGCGGCCCGACCGCGACGGGCGTGCTCAGCGTGCCGGTGACCCAGTCGGAGCCGTTGTAGTCGATCTGCTCGCGCAGCATGCCCGAGAACGCCTCGTGGTCGCTGACCTTGCCGCCGAGGGAGTCCTCGACCTGCACGCTGCGTGGGTTGCCCTTGGGCGGCAGCGCGCCGTTGTCGGGCATCGGGTCGCCGTCCATGCCGCGGAAGTAGCGGTACTCGGTTCTGGTCTGCACCTCGGAGTCGACGCCCTCGCGGATCTGGACACGGCCGTACCCGCGGAACTGCCCCCAAGTGCGCTTCTTGGGATTGATCAGTGCGGAGTCGTCGTACGCCCAGGCCGGCGTGTCGAGGTAGTCGTAGTTGGTCTGCTGGTGTTCGAAACCGCCGGTGTTGTCGTAGACGTCCACCCGGGTCACGACGTACTTGTTGAACCAGTCGATCTTGGAGTCTTCACCC
>DASXRB010000407.1:0-2837 GCA_036506875.1 Kribbellaceae bacterium
TCGACAGCCCGCATCACCTCGACGTCCACGCCGTGTTTGCGCATGATGTTGGTGCTCAGCTCGATGAGCCCGCCGGTGTGTGACAGTTCGGGCGAGCGTTTGAGGGTGCAGTTGATGAACAGGGCGCGGAGGTCGTCGTAGCGGGCGTCGGTCATGGTCGGCCTTCTCCTTCTGGTCTGGTTCCGGGATCGTCGGCGCGGCCGGGCGGCCGGGTCTGGATCACGTCGAATAGTGCTCGGTCGGGGCCCCGGCGTTACGCGCCGACGCCCGGCGTTCTTCGGCGGCCGTCGAATCCGGTCCGGACCCGTCGGGTCCGCGGCGGAGCAGGCTCAACGCGGCCGACGGGAAGACCAGCACCGAGAGCAGCCCGGCGCAGACGAGCGCGGCCCCGGTGATGGTGCCGATCTTGCCGAGGGTCATGCCGATCTGGGTCGCCGTGACGATGAACGGCAACGACGTGGCCTGCAGCAACCCGACGGCGATCGCGGACCGGCCGCCCATCGCCCGCCAGCCGAGCAGCGCCGGCACGCCCCGGACCACGAGCAGAGCGAGCAGGAACAGCGGCACGCGCGCCAGCGCGGACGGCTCCGCCAGCAGCCCGGTGAGGTCCAGGCGGACGCCGCTGCTGATGAAGAACACCGGCACGACGAAGCCGTACCCGATCGCCTCCAGCTTGATCCGGAAGTGCGGATGCGAGGTGGAGTCCCGGTCGACCATGCTGACCACCGCGCCGGCCAGGAACGCGCCGAGGATGCTCTCCAGGCCGAACCGTTCGGCCAGCGCGGTGAAGGCGACGAGCAGCACGACGGCGAACCGGATCCGGATCTCGGCAGTGGTGTCCTGTAGCCGGACGAGCACCTCGCCGAGCCGTGCCGAGCGCCCGGCCGTGCGCACCGCGAACCCGGTCGCCACGACGACCGCGGTGAACGCCGCGAGCAGGACGAGTCTGGCGCCGGTACCGCCGCCGGACGTGGAGAAGAAGAGCGACAGCAGCACGATCGCGGCGAAGTCGGCGACGGTCGCCGCGGCGACCGCGGTCTGCCCGACGTCGCTCTCGATGTGGCCGGCGTCCTTGAGCACCGGAACGATGAGGCCCAGAGACGTGGCCGACAGCGCGATCGCGATCAGCAGCGGCTCGCCCACCCAGCCGGCGGCATGGAACGCGGCGCCCGCGCCAAGCCCCAGGACCAGCGTCACGGCGTAGCCGGCGACGGCCAGCCACAGGAGCAGGCCGCGGAGCCGGCGCAGGTCGATCTCCAAGCCGGCCAGGAACAGCAGGAACGCCAGGCCGACCAGCGCGAGGATCTGCACCGGCAGGTCCACCCGGACCCAACCGAGCACCGACGGCCCGAGGACGATGCCGGCGACGATCTCCAGCACCACGGCGGGGATGCGCAGCCGGGGAGCGAAACCGAGGGTCAGCGGTGCCAGCACGGCCACCGCGGTGATGATCAGCAGGTTCGTGAACGACGCCGCAGGCATGGTGCGCTACCGCTGCCCGGCGCCGATCGAGCCAGCTCTGTCCCATTCGTCCGCCATCGCAGCCTCCTCGACGTGGATCCGGCACCCGTTGGACTTGCCTGTAGTTCCACGAGTGGCGCCGGCGTTACAAGCGGCGCCGGCGCTCCACCGGCACCCGGCCGAGCCGCCCCCGGCCGAGCCGCCCCTGGGCGGGCCCGCCGGCGGTCCGGGTGGGGCTCCCCGGGTCAGGCTGCGCGGGGTGCGCCGATGAGCGCGCCCACCATCAGGTTGATCGTCACGAGCACGGCGAAAATGGCGGCGAGCGGGTGCCGGCCTGCGGCATACAGCGCGGCCGTTGCCGCCCCGAACACCAGCACCTTGACCGTGAGGACGCCCGCGGGTGGCAGGGTGAACCTCGCCTTCGGAGCGGCGAACAGGCCCCAGGCGACCGCCGCCAGCACCGGCGCCCCGACGCCGAGCGCGATCTTGACCGGCGTGCTCGGCCCGACCGTGAAGCCCCAGTAGGCGAGGGCGGCGAGCACGGCGAGTTCGAGCAGGAACGCCAGCCCGGCGTTGATCCAGCGCAGGACGTTCACGGTCAGCCCGCCCGGACCCTGGTGGTGTTCGGCATGGCCGGCCTCCCTCAACCGGTCGTGCTGGCTCGAAGATCCTCTCACCGGGACCAGCGGCGGCGCGAGACTCGCCGGGACCAGCGGTGGCGCGAGACTCGCCGGGACCCTTCAGCAACGGTGCCTGGATCTCGCCGACCATCTATGCGACCCGGCGTGACGGGAATGAGTCGGGCAGTAAGTTCGAATACGTCGTCGTGGCCGTCAACGGCGATGTCGCCCAACAGTTCATCCAGCTCCGCAAGACCTACAGTTCGATCCCTCGGCTCCCGGTCGACGTGTCGCCCTTCGACCGGGTCATGGTGGTCAGGGAATGACCCCTGCCGGCGGACCGGCGCGGGGTTACGCCGACTAGAACTGCGCCGGACTCAGCGGCGCGGCGGCACCCGCACCCGGGTGAGGTCCTCGGCGACCACGATGTCACCGTCGAAGTGCTTGGCCGCCTCGGCCGCGAACGCCGACGGGTCGTCGTACCGCTGCGAGAAATGGGTGAGGACGAGCAGCCGCACCTGCGACTCCGCGGCGACCCGGGCGGCCTGCGCGGCGGTGAGGTGGCCGTGCGCGGTCGCCAGGTCGGCCTCGCTGTCGAGGTACGTCGACTCGATGACGAGCATGTCGGCGTGGTCGGCGAGCGCGTACACGGCGTCGCAGAGCCGGGTGTCCATGACGAACGCGAACCGCTGACCTGGCCGTGGTTCGCTCACCTCGTCGAGGCTGACCGTGCCGCCGGCGACGGCCAGGCTGCCT
>DASXRB010000408.1:0-15391 GCA_036506875.1 Kribbellaceae bacterium
GCCGCACCCGGCGCCGCGGACCCGGCGCGCCGGTCCGCGGGCACGGCCGGCCCGGCCATCACACCCGCAGGCGCGGCGGCCGGACCAACCGGCGGCATCGACCGTGGCTCGCTCACGCATTCGAATCTAGATCACCCCTCCGACAGTTTCCGATCGACAGAGCCGCGGACCCGGGATCTGGAAGGCTGGCGCCCTGGAATACGGCGACCTGGCGCGACCGGCGATCCGGCCGGACAGGCTCGACGCCCACCGGGCAAACGCCCGGGGGAGGGCGAGCGAATGACACATTGCACCGGGCGGGAGCCGCCACGGTGGAGGGCCGCAGACGGGAAGACAGGTCCCGGCGGGGCGTCGACGAGGTCGATCTCAACCCACCGACGGCGGTTGGGGCGTCGTACAAAGGTGTCCCCGCCGGTGATCGGCGCGTTGGGTGGGGTTCTGTCGGAGCGGCGGGTTAGCGTCTCACTGCGATGAAGCCGATCACGTTCCTGCACAGCTCGGACTGGCAGCTGGGCATGGTGCGGCGGTTCCTCGGCCCCGATGGTCAGGCCCGCTTCGCCCAGGCCCGGCTGGACGCGGTCGCGCGCATCGGCGAGGTCGCCCGGACGACCGGAGCGGAGTTCATGGTCGTCGCCGGTGACGTCTTCGAGCACAACCAGGTGGAGCGGCAGACGATCCTGCGCGCGGCCGAGGCGCTGAAGCGGATCGAGGTACCGGTCCTGCTCGTGCCGGGCAACCACGACGCGCTCGAGCCGGGCTCGCTGTGGACGTCGCCGCAGTGGCGCGCGCACGCGCCGGAGCACGTGACGGTGCTGACCGACAGCGCGCCGTACGACGTCCTCCCCGGCGTCCAGGTGATCGCGGCGCCGTGGCGGTCGCGGCGGCCGCTGACGGACCCCGTGGCTCCGGCGTACGAGGGGCTCGAGACGGCCGACGGTCAGCTGCGGATCGTCGTCGGGCACGGCCAGTTCGACGAGCTCAACGGCGGCCTCACCGACGTACCCGCGATCGACGTCAACGGCCTCGAGCGCGCCATCGCCGACGGCCGCGTCCACTACGTCGCACTCGGCGACCGGCACTCGGCGACGAGGGTCCGCGACCGGATCTGGTACTCGGGCTCCCAGGAGGTCACCTCCACCGAGGAGACCGACGCCGGCAACGTCCTGGCCGTCACGCTGGACGACCACGGCTGCGACGTCACGTCGTACCAGGTCGGGACCTGGCACATGATCGAACACCGCACCGAGGTGGACGGCGAGGACTCGATCACCGCGCTGGAGAACTGGTTCGCGGAACTGCCGGACAAGGAGCGCACCTACATCCGGCTCGGCGTGTCCGGGACGCTGTCGCTGCCGCTGCTCAGCCGGCTGGACGCGATCGTCGACGCCCAGGGCGAGGTGTTCGCCAGCGTGGAGCGGTCCCGGAAGCAGTGGACGGTGCGCCCGATGCCGCAGGACGCGGACTTCGAGGACCTCGCGCTGAGCGGCCCGGCCCACGCGGCGCTGGACGAGCTGAGGCAGGCGCTGGCCGGCGGGGACGACGAGGCCGCGGCCGCGCTGGCGCTGATGCACCGGTTGGCCACCACCGCGCCCCGGAGCTCGGGCTCCCGGAGCGCCGGATGAGGATCCACCGGCTCACCGTGCGGCACTTCCGCGGTATCGCGGACCGCACGATCGAGCTCCCCGAGACCGGTACGACGGTGATCGTCGGCGACAACGAGGTCGGCAAGTCGAGCCTGGTCGAGGCGTTGCTGCTGCTGTTCGACCTGGCCGACGACTCGAAGGCCGCCCGGGTGCGCAACGTGCAACCGTTCGGGTCGGACGTCGCGCCGGAGGTGGAGGCGGAGCTGACGCTGGGCGACCAGCGGCTGACGTACGCCAAACGCTGGCTGCGGACCCGCTCGACCGAGCTGACCGTCACCGGGCCGCACGGCGCGAAGCGGTCGTTCACCGGACGCGAGGCGCACAACGAGGCCGACCGGCTGTTCCGCAAGTACGTCGACCCGGTGCTGTGGCAGACCCTGCTGGTCGGGCAGGGCCAGTCGCTGGTGCAGCCGGCGCCGGCCGACGCCGAGCCGCTGATCGCGGCCGTCACCGCGGAGTCCGGTACGCCGATCGACGGTGCCTCGATGCCGCTGGTCGCGGCCGTGGAGCAGGAGTACCTGCGCTACTGGACCAAGGGCGGCCGGCCGACCAACGACTTCGCCCGGCTCACCGAGGAACTGGCCGCGGCCGAGGCGCAGGCCGAGCAGGCCCGGCAGGCGATGGACGCGGTCGCCTCCGACATCCGCCGGGCGGAGCGGCTGAGCCAGGACCTGGCCGACATCAGGGTGCGGCTGGACGACCAGACCGCCGAGGTCGATCGGCTGGAGCGCCGCAGCCGCGACGGCGAGGCGCTGCTCGCGCGCCGCGACGCCACGATGCAGAAGGCGGACACCGCGCGGGCGCGGCTGGAGAACCGTACGGCGGCCCGCGCCGAACGCGACCGGCTGGTCGCCGAGGTCGAGCGTCGTACCGCCGCGGTCGCCGAGCTGCGCGCGCGGATCGCCGAGATCGAGCTCGCCGGGAGCGCCGACGAGGCGGCCCGGGACGCCGCGCAGGCGGCGCTCGCGGCGGCGGTGGAGCGGCGCGACGAGCGGCGTACGGCGCAGCACGACGCGGAGCAGCACCTGGCCCGGCTGAGCGACCAGGCCGAGCTGGTCCGGCTGACCGAGCGGCGCGGCGAGGTCGAGGCGGTCCGGGAGCGGGTAGCGGGGGCGCGGGCGGTGCTGGAGTCGTGCCGGGTGACCGACGAGCTGCTGGCCGCGCTGGAGGAGGCCCGGTCGGCGGTCGTGGTGGCGGAGGCCGCGTTGCAGGCGGGCGCGCCGCAGGTCGTGGTACGACGGCTGGGCGGCGACGCACCTGTGCGGGTGTCGGACGACGCGACGCTGTTCGGGTCGGAGCTGACCGGAACCGAGGAGGTCAAGCAGCGGGTGTCGGGGGAGCTGCAGGTCGTCGTACCGGGGCAGGTCGAGGTGACGGTGCGCGCCGGCGGCGAGGTGGCCGGGCTGCGGAAGGCCGTCGAGGTCGCGAAGCGGCGGGAGCAGCAGCTGCTCGCCGACGCCGGGGCGAAGGATCTGGCGGCCGCCCGGGAGCTGGTGCGGCGGCGCGACGTGGCGGCGGCGGAGCTGGCCGGGTCGCGGCGCAGCGAGGCGGCACTGGTGGCGGCGGGGGATCCGGCGGAGCGGATCGCGGTGCTGACGGCGCGGCTGCCGGCGACAGGTGCCGCGCCGGTGCCGGACGAGGACATCGCGGCGGCGCGGGCGGTGGTGGACGAGCTGCGCGGGGCGCTGACCGCGGACGAGGTGGCGGTCAGCGACGCCGAGTTCGCCGCGCAGCAGGCGCGCAAGGCCGCGGACGACGACCGGGCCGCGGTGGTCCGCGCGAATGCCCAGCTGGAGCTGGAGCTCGACCGGCTCTCCGGCGCGGAACGCGCCCTGGCCGAGGCCCGCGAAGTGGCCTCCGACGACGGCGTGCTCGACGCCGAGACCGAGGCGATGCGGGCGGTCGAGGACCTGGCCGAGGAGCTGACCACGGTGCAGGCCCGGGTCGACGACCAGGGCGCGGACGAGGCGCCGGTACGGCTGGCCGAGGCGCGGCAGGTGCTCGGGCAGATCCGCGCCGAGCACGACGAGCTGCGCGACGACCTGCGGGTGACCGAGGGCAGGCTGCAGCAGTCCGGCACGGACGGGCTGGCCACCCGGCGGGACCTGGCCGTGGCGGCGCTGGACCGGTGCCGGTTCTCGCGCGACCTGCTGCGCCGCCGCGCGGACGCCGCGCGCCGGGTGCGCGAGACCCTGGCGCGGCACCGGACCGAGGCGCAGAACCGGTACGCCGAGCCGTTGCGGAGCCGGATCGAGACGCTCGGCCGGACCGTCTACGGCCCGGCGTTCTCGGTCGCGCTGGACGACGAGCTGGCGGTGTCCGAGCGCGAGCTGAACGGCGTCCGGCTCCCGGTCGAGGAGCTGTCCACCGGCGCCCGCGAGCAGCTCGCGATCATCACCCGGCTGGCGATCAGCCACCTGGTCGGCACCGGGGACAGCAGTGTGCCGGCGATCTTCGACGATGCGCTCGGCTGGTCCGACAAGGGCAGGCTGCGCGAGATGGGCGCACTGCTCGGCCGCGCGGGCGAGCACGGCCAGGTGATCGTGCTGACCTGTGTGCCGGACCGGTACGAGTACGTCCCTGGCCGGCACGTGATCCGGATCAGCTCCTAAGCCATCGCGACGGCTGCGATCGGCGCGGTCGTCGGCTGCGGCGAGCCGCCGTCCGGCTCGATCGTGACGCCGAGCAGCGCCGCACCGGCGAGCCCGGTGAGCCGGGTGGTCGCGACCCGGCCGGGTTCCCGGCCGAGCAGGCCGGCCGAGCGCGCGTGCCTGGCCGCGTCGATGAGCCACAGCTGGTAGACCTTGCCGTCCGGCGCGGCCGGCACGTCGCTCAGCACCACGACCGCCGCGTCCCGGCGGCGCGACAGCACCACGGTCGCCGTACCGCCACCGGTCACGGGCCCGCGCACCGTCCGGGCGTCGGCCTCGGCCAGCAGCGACAGCAGCTGCTCGGTCGCCTCCCGCGACGTCGCCGCCTCACGGTGCTGGTCGAACGCCACCGCCCCGGCCGCGGCCACGATCACCGTCCCGGCCGCGAGCGCCAGCAGGTTGCGGCGCGAGAACCTCGCCGCGGCGCCCGCGGGCTCGGTGCGGGGTGGCAGCTGACGGGTGCTCGCGACCGCCGCCATCACGTTCGCCTTGAGCCGTGGCGGGGGAGGTTCGGCGACGGCGTCACCTAGCCGGGCCGCGGCCGCGTTGAGCTCGGCGACCTCGGTACGGCACGCGGCACAGTCGGACAGGTGCGCCTCGAACGCGGCGCGCTCGTCGCCGGGCAGTGCGTCGAGCACGTACGGCCCGGTGAGCGAGTGCACGTCGGCCATCATCGCGCCGTCACCCCCAGGCAGTCGCGCAACCGGATCAGCCCGTCCCGCATCCGGGTCTTCACCGTGGCCGGGTTGGCGTCGAGCAACTGTGCGACCTCGCCGTAGCTGTAGCCCCCGTAGTACGCCAGCGTCACCGACTCCCGCTGTAGCTCGGTCAGGGTTCCCAGGCAGCGCCGGACCTGCTCCGACTGCAGGTTGGCGGTCGCGGCCTCCGCCACCTCGTCGTACGCGACCTCACCGGACGTCGCGGCGACCGCCTGCTCGCGGTCGGCGGCGGCCTGCTCCGACCGCACCCTGTCGACCGCCCGGCGGTGCGCCATGGTCAGCACCCAGGAGCTCACCGACCCGCGCCGCGTGTCGAAGCGGGCCGCGGTGCGCCACACCTCCACGAGCACCTCCTGGGTGACCTCCTCGGACTGCGCCGGGTTCCGCAGCACCCGCCGGACGAGCCCGTAGACCCGCGGCGCCAGCACGTCGTACAGCTCGCTGAACGCCGTGGTGTCGCCGCGCGCCACCTGGGCCATCAGGTCCTCGGGCGCAGCACCGCCGCCCGCGCCGCTCGGCGCGACCGGCCGGACAGGCATCGCTTCGTCGGTCACGATCTCATCCTTCAGCCTGCGGGAAGGTTGTCACCAGTCGCCGAGGTCAGTCCGGTCGGAGGCACTTCGGAGCCGTACGACGAGTCGGATGGGTCAGGCCCGGCGGATCCGCTCCGGGCGGCTGTAGACGACGCACCGGTCGCCGCGGGTGAACCCGGCCACGGTGACCCCGAACCGGCGGGCCAGGTCGACCGCGAGACTCGACGGCGCACCGACGGCGACGACCATCCCGATCCCCGCCGCGACCGCCTTCTGCACGATCTCGTACCCGGCCCGGCCGCTCACGACCAGCGCCAGCCCGGCCCGCGACCGGCCGCCCAGCACCGTCCAGCCGACCACCTTGTCGACCGCGTTGTGCCGCCCGATGTCCTCGCGGACCACGACCGCCGCCCCGTCCGCGCCGAACAACCCGGCAGCGTGCAGGCCACCGGTCCGCGCGAAGGTCGGCTGCGCCTCCCGCAGCAGCTCCGGCAGGCGTCGTACGACGTCGACCTCGACGGCCAGCGTCTCGTCGACGGGCGGGTGGTCGCGCTCGGCGAGCTCGTCCAGGCTCTGCCGGCCGCACACCCCGCAGGCCGCCGACGTGACGCCGTACCGCGGCGCGGGGTCGCGCGCCGGCGGACCGGCCAGGGTGACCGTTACGGTGTTGTAGCGCTGCTCGGCGGTGAGCACGGAGTCGTTGCAGTAGGCAACGGTCTCGAGCCCGGCCGCACCGATCAGCCCTTCGCCGTGGCAGAAGCCGGCCGCCAGCTCGAAGTCCGCGCCCGGAGTGCGCATGGTGACCGCGAGCGGCTGCGCCCGCCGGCCCGGCCAGGCCAGCCGCAGCTCCAGCGGCTCCTCTGTGGCCAGCACGTCCTCGCGCCGGGAGACGCGGGAACCGTCCAGCACCTCGACCTTGGTCCGGGTGGTCGGCCCGTTCCTGCTCATGTACCGACCCTACGGCGCACCACGCAGACCGTCAGATTCCGAACGTCCTGCGAACCTTGACGAAGCGCCGCAGGTCGTCGGCACCGTCGCTCACCGAGCGGCGCACACCGGCGCCGGCCGACTCGTCCGCCGTCAGCGCGGCGGCCTTCTCGACGACCGCGTCGTCGACGAACCCGAACGGGAACGCCAGCGCCGTCGAGCGTGCGACCACCCAGCCGGAGCGCAGCTTCTCGGTGCCGGTGATCTCGGCGAAGTAGCGGTCGACGTACGGCGCGGTGACCTCGGTCTGCGACGGGTGCCAGAACCCTTCGCACGCGGCGTACAGCTCGTAGTTCGACAGGTCCGCGTCGGTCGCGATCTGCGCCCACGCGCGCTCCTTGGCCTCGGGCGTCGGCAGCGCGGCGCGGCACCGGGTCGCGTGCACCACGCCTTCGGATGACTTGTCGCGCTCCAGCTCGGCGTCGATATCGGCGTCACCGATCGCGCCCAGCCGGGCCAGCCGCAGGGTGATCAGCCAGCGCAGGTCGGCGTCGACCGTGATGCCGTCGGGGACGTCGCGACCGTCGAGCCAGCCGGTGAGCAGGCCGGTGTCGGAGGTGACGGCGATCAGGCCGCGGGTGACGGCCAGCTGCAGGCTGCTACCGGCCGCGGTCCGCGGCAGCCGCGCGGCCAGCGTGCCGGCGAGGCGGCCGGCGTACGGCTCGAGTGGCAGGAAGCCGCCGAGCAGGCCACGCCGGGTCCAGCCGAGCAGCTGCTGGACGGCGACGTCGGTGTCCTCGGTCGCCAGCGCCGCGCAGAGAACGTCGAACGCGGTCCGCGGGTCCAGCTCGGCGTTCTCCACCGAGTCGCGCAGGCTGTTCCACACCACGGCCCGGGTGACGGCGTCGGTGAGCCTCGGCAGCACGGCGGTCAGGTTGGCCAGGCTCTGCTCGTCGAGCCGGATCTTGGCCCAGGTGTCGTCACCGGCGTCCGGCACGATCAGCGCGGCGCCCGGGTCGAGCTCGACGTCCACCCTGTCGGCGTCCAGCAGCACGTCGTACGTCGTGCCCTGCCCGCTCTCGTCGTACGCGCCGACCGTGAACCGGTGCGGCCGCCGCGCGGGGAACTCCGCCGGAGCGGTGCGGGTCAGCCGGACACCGGTCGCGGTGCGCTCGGCGGTGATGGTGTCGAGCCCGGGCGTGCGCAGCCAGGCCCGGGCCCAGCCGTCGAGGTCCTGCGCTCCGGCCGCGGTCCACTTCGCCAGCAGGTCGGCCAGCGTGGCGTTGCCGAACTCGTTGTCCCGGATGTGCGCGCGCACGCCGTCGAGGAAGACGTCGTCACCGAGGTAGGAGACGAGCTGTTTGAGCACGGCGGCGCCCTTGGCGTACGAGATGCCGTCGAAGTCGTCGAGCGACGCCAGCGCGTCCTTGGTCGCGTCGGCCGCGACCGGGTGGGTGGAGGAGCGCTGGTCGGCCTGCATGCCCCACCACTTGCGCACGAACGCGAAGTCCAGCCAGTTGTCGGTGTAGCGCGTCGACGTGGCGGCGACCCGGTAGGCCATGTACTCGGCGAACGACTCGTTCAGCCACAGGTCGTTCCACCACTTCATCGTGACCGTGTCGCCGAACCACTGGTGCGCCATCTCGTGCACCACGACCCGGGCCCGGTTGCCGCGCTCGTTGTCGGTCACCGCGGAGCGGAAGACGAGCTCGTCGCGGAACGTCACGCAACCCGGGTTCTCCATCGCGCCCGCGTTGAACTCCGGCACGAACACCTGGTGGTACTCGCCGAACGGATAGCGGTACCCGAACAGCCGGTGGAAGTCGTCGAACGACTGGCCGGTGACCTCGAACAGGTCGGCGGCCTCCCGGTCCAGGTGCTCGGCCAGCGACTGCCGGCAGGCCAGGCCGTACCGGATGCCGTCGTGCTCGGAGGTCAGCAGGTGGTACGGCCCGGCGACCAGGGTGCTGAAGTACGTCGACAGCGGCCTGGTCAGTGCCAATTCCCAGCGGGCCAGCTCCCCCCGGCCCCCTGCCGTCCGGGTGGCCGCGCCGTTGCCGAGCACGATCCAGTCCCGCGGCGCTGTGACGACGACCCTGTACGGCGCCTTGAGGTCCGGCTGGTCGAAGCAGGCGAAGATCCGCGGCGCGGCGTCCAGGAAGGACATCGCGTACGTGTAGGCCTTGCCGTCGGCTGCGTCGACGCTGCGGTGCAGGCCCTCGCCGTCGTGCGAGTACGACATCGTCGCGGTGACCACGAGCTCGTTGTCGGCGGCGAGCCCGTCGAGCGCCAGCCGGCCGTCCTCCAGCCCGCCGACGTCCACGGCGGAGCCGTTCAGCGTGACCGCGGTCAGGCTGTGCGGCTTGATGTCGACGAACGTCGAGGCGGCGGTGGCCGCGAACGCGACGCGCGCGGTGGAGACGAAGGTGTCGTCACCGGTGGTCAGGTCGAGCTCGATGTCGTACGACCGGACGGTGAGGGCGGCGGCGCGGCTCTGCGCCTCAGCAGGGGTCAGGCTTGGCATGACCGCAGGCTACGGCACGACCGGGACACCACCTGAGATCGCGGGGGCCCGATGCCGGGCGCGTCACGGCGGACGTGCGAAGGTAGCGCGCATGACCGCGCTGGAGCCCCGATGACGCTGATCCTGCTGCCGCCGTCGGAGAGCAAGACCGCCCGCCGCCGCGGCCGTCCCGTCGACACCGGATCACTGTCCTTCCCGGCCCTGACGGCGACCCGGCGGACCGTGCTCGAGGCGCTGGCCAAGGTCAGCGAGACCCCCGACGCGTACGACGTGCTGGGCGTCGGGCCGTCATTCGCGGCGGAGGTCGAACGGAACACGCGCTGGACGACCGAGCCGGCGGTGCCCGTGGCCGGGCTCTACAGCGGGGTCCTGTACGACGCGTTGTCGTACGCGACGCTGTCCGCGGGCGCCAAGCGCCGGGCGAGCAACCGGCTCGTGGTGATGTCGGCCGCGTGGGGGGCACTGCGGATGACCGACCGCGTCCCGCCGTACCGGCTGTCCGGCTCGGCGTCACTGCCCGGCGTCGGACCGGTCGCGGGAGCGTGGCGTGAGGTCCTCGACCCGGAGCTGAGCGCGGCGGCGGGGACCGGTCTGATCGTCGACTGCCGTTCGTCGACGTACGCCGCGATGTGGCGCCCGGCGGGCCCGCTCGCCGACCGCTGGGTCTCGGTCGCCGTCGTCCGCGAGCAGGACGGCCGCCGCACAGTCGTGTCCCACATGGCCAAGCACACCCGCGGCCTCGTCGTACGCCACCTCCTCGAGTCCGGCACCGACCCGCGCACCCCGGAACGCCTCCGCGCCCTGGTCGCCGACGACTGGAACGCCGAGCTCACCCGAGCCAGGTCCGGCTGGACCCTCACCGTCGTCGAACGGGACTGATCTTCACCGCCTGTCACGCTGAGGCGTTTTCGGCAGGATCGCGCGGAACCCGGTGGATCCTTGACACCAGCCCACGGCGGGTATTACAACAAGATGCAGAAAAGTCCAACGAAATCCACTTGGGAGTTCTGTGGCGCGCTCGCTCCTCGCCGGGGTCGACGCCGGAACGACGTCGGTCAAGGCGCTCCTTCTCACGCCGGAGGGAGAGGAACTCGCCGTCGGACGTGCTCCGACCGTGTGGACGCCTGCCGCGTTCGGCGAGGAGACCACCGGTGGGCATCTCCTCGAGGCGGCTCTGGCCGCCCTCGCGGACGCCCTGCGGCAGTGCCCGGGCGATCGCGTCGTCGCCGTCGGGGTGGCGAGCATGGCCGAGTCCGGCATCCTCGCCGACGGCGCCGACACCCCACTGGCTCCCGTCATCGCGTGGCACGACCACCGCGACGAGTCTCAGCTGCGGGCGCTCAGAGACGACATCGGCGGCGCGACGTTCTCGCGCCGCACCGGCCTACCTCTGTGGACTCAGTGGAGCCTGACCAAGCACCGCTGGCTGCGCGAGCACGTCGCCGCCACCGCGTCCGCCCGGCGACGCTACAGCGTCGCAGAATGGATCGTCCGGGGTCTTGGCGGCGACCAGGCCAGCGAGCTCTCGCTCGCGTCGCGCACCGGGTGGCTCGACCTGCACACCGCCCGCCCGTGGACGGAAACGCTCGCCTGGTCGGGCGCGAGTGAGTCTCTGCTCGCCAACCTCGTCCCGGCCGGAACCCCGATCGGGAGGGCCCGGACCGGCGGCCCGCTGGCGGCCCTCAACGGCGCCGTCCTTACCGTGGCGGGTCACGACCACCAGGCGGCAGCGGTCGGCCTGGGCTGCCACGCCCCGGGTGACGAATTCGATTCCTGCGGAACGGCAGAGGCCATCCTGCGCACCGCCGCGCCCGGCCTCGCCGAGGACGTCGTCGAGAGCCTCACCGGCCAGGGCGTCACCGTCGGCTGGAACGCCGTCCGCGACCGCTGGTGCCTTCTCGGCGCCACCCAAGGGGGCCTGATCCTCGGCAAGGTCATGACGGCCCTCGGCGTCGGCCGGGACGGGCTCGCCGATCTCGACCGCGCGGCCGAGAGGGCGGCGGACCTGCCCGCGGCGGTGACGCTCGGACCGGGCACCGGCGACGTCACGGTCGACCCTGCCGCTGCGCCCGGGGATGTCTGGCGCGCGGCCACGCGCGCGGTCAGCGCCCAGGCTGCCGGACTCAGCGACGTCCTCAGCCGGGCCAGCGGGGCGCGCACCGCTCTCGTCGTCGCGGGCGGGTGGACCCACAGCTCGGCACTCATGGCCGCCAAGGCCGAGGCTGTCGGCTCCCTGCGCCGTGCCACCACCGAGGAGGCCGGCTGCCGCGGGGCCGCGTTGCTCGCGGGGCTTGCGGCCGGCCTCTATTCCGGGTTCGCGGACATGCCGACCGCGGCGATCGCGGCGTGAGATCGATACGCATGCGGCCGGCGTCAGTCGTCAGAGAACCCCAGGAGGAGCTATGCCGCTCGCAACGACGGCCGACCTCGTCGCCCAGGCACGCGCGGCGGGCCGCGGCGTCGCGGCCTTCAACGTCATCACTCTCGAGCACGCCGAGGGCATCGTGCAGGGCGCCGAGCGGGCCGGGACTCCGGTCATCCTGCAGATCAGCGAGAACGCCGTGAAGTTCCACGGCGGCCGGTTGCAGCCCATCGCGGCCGCCACGGTCGCCGTCGCCGCGGTCGCCGGGGTGGACGTCTCGGTCCACCTCGACCATGTCGAGGACACGGATCTGCTCCACCAGACGGCGTCGTGCGGGCTCAGCTCGGTCATGTTCGACGCCGCGCACCTGGACTACGCCGACAACGTCGCAGCGACCAAGGCAGCCGCCGACTGGGCCCACGACAACGGTCTCTACGTCGAGGCAGAGCTCGGGAAGGTGGGCGGCAAAGGCGGTGCCCATGCGCCAGGTGTGCGCACTGATCCGGACGAGGCACGGGAGTTCGTCGCGGCGACCGGTGTGGACGCGCTCGCTGTAGCCGTCGGCAGCTCGCACGCCATGACCGACCGGACCACGGCCCTCGACCTCGAGCTCATCGACCGGCTCGCCACGGTGTTGCCGGTTCCCCTGGTGCTGCACGGTTCTTCGGGTGTTCCGGACGATCAGCTCCGCGCCGCGGTGTCGGCAGGCATGGTGAAGATCAACATCGGCACCATCCTCAACGTCGCCTTCACCGGCGCGGTCCGCTCAACGATCAGTGCCGACGAGAAGCTCGTCGATCCCCGGAGCTACCTGAGACCGGCCCGCGACGAGCTGGCCGCGGTCGTCGTCGGCCTCGTCGCGGTCGTCGGAGGTGGCGACGCGTCGTGATCGTCACTGTCACGCTCAACCCGAGCCTCGACCTGACCTACGCCCTCGCGGAGGACCAACTCGGCGAGATCGAGGTCCACCGCGCCCGAACGATCTCGGTCGAGGCGAGCGGCAAAGGCGTCAACGTCTCACGGACCCTCCATGCGGCAGGCGTCGCCACGATCGCGGTGCTCCCGGAGGGCGGGCAGACCGGCCAGCACCTCGGCGATCTGCTCGCCGCTGAGCGGCTGGAGCATGTCGCCGTTCCTGTCGGCGGCCAGACCAGGATCAACACCTCCCTGCTGCTCGCGAACGGCCAGACGGTGAAGGTCAACGGCCCGGGCGCGCCGATGGCCCGCGCCGATCTGGACCGACTGCTCGACGTCCTCGCGACCGTGCTCGGCACGCCCGGCGAGGAGGACGGTGAGCGCTGGCTTGCCATCTGCGGCTCTCTGCCGCCGGGCCTCGCACCGGACGTGGTGGGCGAACTCGTCGACCTGGCCCACCGGCATACGGTCCACTGCGTCGTCGACGTCTCGGGCCCAACTCTGGTGGTCGCAGCGCAGGCCAAGGCGGATCTGCTTGCTCCGAACCGTCTCGAACTCGGCGAACTCGTCGGCTCCGACGTCGCGACAGCCGCGATACCCGACGTGGCCGACGCGGCCCGCCGGCTCGCGGCGGACAGCGGGATCGAGCTGCTGGTGAGCATGGGGGGCGAGGGCGCGATCCACACCGACGGCACCGACGTGCTGCACGGCAGCGGCCCGCTGCTCGTCCCCGTCAACACCGCCGGGGCCGGCGACGCGTTCCTCGCCGGCTGGCTTGCCGGGCCGGGCAGTCCCGAGGACCGGATGACCCGCGCGCTCGCGTGGGGCCGCTCCGCATGTCTTTCGCCGACCACCGTCGACCGGGCTCCCGGCACCCGGGGCGTCGACGGCATCACCGTCACCACCATCCACCCACGCGCCTGAGAGGTCTCGCCATGAGCGATATCCGTCGCATCGTCGTCACCGGGCTCGACATGATCGAGCTGCGCACCGAGCCGCAGGTCGAGCTGGCGCCCAACGAGGTCCGCGCACGCAGCGTCACCGTCGGCGTGTGCGGCTCGGACACCCACGCACTGCACGGCCGCCATCCGCTGATGCCGATTCCCTACTATCCCGGGCACGAGGTCACCGGTGTCGTCACCGAGATCGGGCCGGACGTGACGTCGCTCGCCGTGGGAAACCGGGTGACGGTCGAGCCGACCTTGCCGTGCGGGGACTGCAAGCAGTGCCGCCAGGGCCAGGAGAACCTGTGCGAGAATCTGCAGCTGTTCGGCTGCGGCTACCGTCAGGGCGGTATGGCCGACGAATTCGTCGTGCGCGCGGACCGGCTGCATGTCATCCCCGACGACGTCGACGATCTCGCGGCGTCGCTGATCGAACCGCTCTCGACGCCCGTGCACGCCGGCGGTATCGCCGGCCCGCTGAAGGACAAAGCCGTCGTCGTCATGGGTTGCGGCACCATCGGCCTGCTCATGCTCGCGGTCGCGCGCTACGAGGGGGCACGGCGGATCGTCATGACCGACCCGCTGGTCGCCAAGCGTGAGATCGCACTGCGCCAGGGCGCGGACGCGGTGGTCGACTCGTCGGCGGCGGACGTCATCGACCAGGTCCGCGCGGCCCTCGGTGAGAGCGCCGACGTGGTCTTCGACTGCGTCGCGATCCAGCCGACGATCGTCGCCGCCGTCCACCTGGCCACCAAGGGCGGCACGGTCGCCATCGTCGGCGTCCCGTCGGCCGACGTACTCATCCCGACGATCGCGGTGCAGGACAACCAGATCCGCATCCAAGGATGCGCCATGTATGTCTCGGAGGACTACACCAAGGCGATCGAAATGCTGCAGGCCGGCGCGGTCACGGCCCGGGACTTCGTGACCGCCCAATTCCCGCTCAGCCAGGCGAAGGAGGCCTTCGCCGCCGCCTCGAGCGGCCACGAGATCAAGGTCCTGATCCGGCCATGAACCGCCCCACGTCAGGCACCGAAGAGGTCCAGCTCGCCGCGCTGCGGCACCAGGCGATCCTCGAGTCTCTGCAGGCGCGCGGACAGGTGAGCGCCAACGGGCTCGCAGAGCAGCTCGGCGTCACTCACGAGACCGTCCGCAAGGACCTGCTCTTCCTCCAGGAGCGCGGGCTGCTGCGGCGCGTCCATGGGGGAGCGGTCCCGGTGGAGTCACTCGCCTACGAGCCGCACGTGGGCGCGCGGACCACCTACGCCTCGGAAAGGGCGCGGATCGCCACTGCCGCGCGGCAGTTCATCCCCGAGACCGGGGCAGTCCTCCTCGACTCCGGGACGACCATCGCCGCTCTCGCCGAGATCTTCCCACCGAGTCCCAGGGTCCTGGCGATCACCAACTCCCTGCCGATCGCGCTGACCCTGCTCCCGCGTGCCGGAGACGTCGCCGTGCTCGGTGGGCGGGTCCGGCCGGAGACACAGGCCACCGTGGACCAGTGGGCGCTGCAGCACCTGGAATCCATCCGTGCCGACGTCGCGTTCCTCGGCACCAACGCGTTCTGTGTCGAGCACGGGCTCGCCACCCCCAACCAGGCCGAGGCGGCGGTCAAGGGCGCGCTCGTACGGTCGGCCCGGCTGCGGGTACTGCTGGCTGACCACTCCAAGTTCGGTCGCGAGTCGGTCTTCCGGTACGCCGCACTGACCGACGTGGACGTACTCGTCACCGATGCGGGCCTCACGGATGACGCCGCGGCCGAGCTCGTGCGGACCTGCGGCGTCGAGGTGATCCGCGCGTAACTGCCTGCGTCGGGCGCGCCAGCGCCCGCCCCTCGCGAGCTGTGCTCAACGCCTGCTGAACCCTCACCGGCTCGGCTGTGGAGCGCGCGAACCGACCAGCGTGCGCCACAGCAGCCGCTGGGCCAGCAGGGTCGCGGTGCCGGCCGCCGTCATCCCGGCCAGGTTGATCCCGAGCTGCGTCGCAGCCCCGCCGACCTGCTCCCACGCGCCGAGCGCACAGGCCAGCGCCAGCTCACCGGCCGCCGGGACGGTGGTGACCGAGATGAACACACCCACCAGTGCGTTGGCCCGCCCCGCCGTCTGCGAGAGCACCCCGGCGCAGCCGGCCAGCACCGCCACCACGATCGACCAGCGGTCCGGCCGCCAGATGA
>DASXRB010000409.1:0-18816 GCA_036506875.1 Kribbellaceae bacterium
CGCACCAAGTCGGGTGACGGCGCGATCAAGCTGCAGTTCTCCCAGATCAACCCCGGCGGTGTCACCTGGAAGCTCATCCGCCAGAGCGGCGTGCAGCTCGGCGTGACCCAGTCGTGGGCCGGCACCGAAGAGGGCATCACCCGCACGCTGGCGACCGGCGTGAACAGCGGCGTGACGTTCTACAACATGTTCAAGGAGTACGACGGCAAGTGCGGCCACTCGGACTACGAGTTCACCGGGTCCGAGTACTACTGATCGCCTCTGCTGGACTCGAGCCGTGTTCGTGAACAGACCGGGCGCATCCACGTCACCTGCGAAGGTGGCGTGGATGCTGCCGCTGCTGGCCGGCGCATCGCTGCTCCTGAATGCGTGCGCCGCCCAGCAGCCCGAGGTCAAGCACCCGACCTACTCGAGCGCTGACGTGGCGACCGCGGAGTACCGCGCCGAGGCTGCCGGCCTGACGCTCGCCCCTGACTGGACCTGGCCGCAGGAGCCCATCCCGTCGACGTACCAGGGCGACGAGGTCAGGTACGAGAAGGGCTACGGCAAGCAGGCCGCCGACCAGTACTGGTTCTGCTCGTGGGCGGTCCGGGCCGTCGAAGGGCGGCCGGGCAGCAGGCAACGCGCCGAAGCCGTCCGGCAGCTTCAGACCTTGACCAGCAAGTACTATTTCGAGGTTCTCAATCCCCAGTCGAGACCTTACGCCCTCAAAGAACTGCAGACGGCCCGAGAAGGAGACCTCGGCCTCGTCCAGAGAGATATAGAACAGAATTGCCCAAAGCGCAGCTAGCACAGCTGGTTCGAGCATCTCGCCGGAGCATCCCGGTCATCTGGTCCGCTTCGTTCCTGATTGGATTCACCTTTCACTCCGTCAAGGGGGTCAGCGATCCGAAGACCTTCTGGGTCGGCAATCTCTCGTGGCCGTATCTGCTGATTCCCGCGCTCGCGTGCGCGGGGGAACTGTCATTGTCCAGAGCTGTCGTCAGGTCCGTCGGCTCATGCGTCTGCATGGTGCTGGGCTTCTACAACGTCCTCGGCCTGTTGACAGTCACGGCGCAGGAGATGGGGATGGAGCCGGGCTCCCCGCGACTCGCGGTCCTTGCGGCCGCGGCGCGCAGCTACCTGAGACTCCTTGTCCTGGGCGTCCCCGGCGGCATCCCCTGGATCACGGTCGGCGTGGTGTGCGGTGCGGTCATCGCCGCCCTGCATCACCTCGCGGCGCGCCGGGAGCGGGAGCCGGTCTTCTGGTCCGCTGTCGCACTGGTCGGCCTGCTCGAGCCGGTCCTGCACTTCGCACCGTTCCTGGCGTGGCTGCCGTTCGGCGGTTACGACTTCAACCGGTCCGGCAGAGTCATCGCGGCCACCGAGTGCGGGCTGGCCATCGTGGCCCTGTACTACGCGCGCCCGCGGATCAGGTCAGGCCGTTGCCGAGTGTGAGGCCGCCGTCGACGACGACGGTCTGGCCGGTGATCCAGCTCGCCTCGTCGGACAGCAGGAACCAGACCAGCGAGCCCACGTCCTCCGGCCGGCCGAGGCGTTTCAAGGGGTACGACGCGGTGACCTCGTCCTCGCGTCCTTCGTACAGGGCGCCGGCGAACCTGGTCTTGACCACGGCGGGCGCGACCGCGTTGACCCGGATCGCCGGGGCCAGCTCGACGGCGAGCTCGGCGGTGATCCGGGACAGCATCGCCTTCGTCGCGCCGTACCAGCCGATCCCCGGCGACGGCGCGAGGCCGGCCACCGAGGAGACGTTGACGACCGCGCCGCCGTGCTCGCCCATCCAGGCGTCCCGGCAGGCCTTCACCCAGGCGATCGGGGCGAGCGCGTTGGTCTCGGCCATCTTGAGCGCGGCAGCGCCGTCGATGTCGAGCAGCGGGCCGTAGACCGGGTTGATCCCGGTGTTGTTCACCAGGTAGTCGACCGAGCCGTACGTCGCGAGCGCGGTCTCGACAACCCCGGCCCGATGCTCGGCATCCGCCGCCTTCCCGGCCACCGCGATGGCATGCTCCGGGCCGCCGAGGTCCTTCACCGCGGCGTCCAGGGTCTCCTGGGTGCGCCCGGTGATCACCACCCGGGCGCCGTCGCGGACCAGCCGGTGCGCGGTGGCCAGGCCGATGCCGCGCGACGCCCCGGTGACGATCGCGGTACGTCCGCGCACGTCAGCTCAGGCGTTCGAGGATGACGGCCATGCCCTGGCCGCCGCCGACGCACATGGTCTCGAGGCCGAACTGCTTGTCCTCGAACTGCAGGCCGTTGACCAGCGTGGTCATGATCCGGGCGCCGGTCGAGCCGAACGGGTGGCCGAGCGCGATCGCGCCGCCGTGCACGTTCAGCTTGTCGAGGTCGATGCCGAGCTCGCGGGCCGAGCCGAGCACCTGCACCGCGAACGCCTCGTTGATCTCGACCAGGTCGATGTCGCCGATCGTCATCTTCGCCCGGGCGAGCGCCTGCTTCGTGGCCTCGATCGGGCCGAGGCCCATGATCTCCGGCGACAGGCCGCTGACCCCGGTCGAGACGATCCGCGCCAGCGGGGTCAGGCCGAGCTCCCTGGCCTTGGTGTCGGACATGATCACCACGGCCGCGGCGCCGTCGTTCAGCGGGCAGCAGTTGCCGGCCGTCACGGTGCCGCCGGGGCGGAACACCGGCTGCAGCTGGCTGACCTTGTCCAGCGTGGTGCCGGGCCGCGGGCCGTCGTCGGTGCTGACCACGGTGCCGTCCGGGAGCGTGACCGGGACGATCTCGCGCTCGAAGAAGCCGTTCTTGATCGCCTCCTCGGCCAGGTTCTGCGAGCGGACGCCGAACTCGTCCTGGTCGGCGCGGGTGATGCCCATCAGGGTCGCGACGTTCTCCGCGGTCTGGCCCATCGAGATGTAGATGTCCGGCACCTGGCCGTCCTGGCGCGGGTCGTACCACTTCTCGTTGGTCTCGGCGTACTTCTCGGTGCGCTTCACCGCGTCGGCGAACAGCGGGTTGAACGAGCTCGGGTCGCCGACCCCGGCGGAGCCGAAGTTCACGTACCGCGACACGCACTCGACACCGGCGCTGACGAACACGTCGCCTTCACCGGACCTGATCGCGTGGAACGCCATCCGCGCGGTCTGCACCGACGAGGCGCAGAACCGGTTCACCGTGGTGGCCGGGGTGTCGTCCCAGCCCAGCTGGACGGCGATCCGGCGGGCCATGTTGCCGCCGTGCTCGTCGTGCGGCTCGGCGCAGCCGACCGCCACGTCGTCGACCATCGACGGGTCGAGGTCGATCTTGTCGACGGCCGCCTTGATCATCTGCACGGCCAGGTCGTCGGGCCGGATGTCCTTCAGCGAACCCTTGTGCGCCCGGCCGATCGGCGAGCGCGCGGTGGAGACGATGACTGCTTCGGGCATACCACAGAGTCCTTCCTCTAGGGCCTTTCCTACAGGCCCAGGTCCCGGCCGATGAGTTCCTTCATGATTTCGTTGCTGCCGGCCCAGATCTTCGTGACCCGGGCGTCCCGCCAGGCGCGGGCGACGCGGTACTCGTTCATGTAGCCGTAGCCGCCGTACAACTGCACGCAGGCGTCCAGGATCTCGTTCTGCACCTGGGCGCTCCACCACTTGGCCTTGGCGGCGTCGATCGCGGACAGCTCACCGTTGCTGTGGGCAACGACGCCGTTGTCGACGTACGCCTGCGTGACCTCGGCCTTGGTGACCAGCTCGGCGAGGATGAACTTGTTGTACTGGAACGAGCCGACGGACTGGCCGAAGGCCTTGCGCTCCTTCACGTACTCCAGCGTCTCTTCCAGGATCTGCACGGCCTGGGCGATGTTGGACACCGCGGCGCCGATCCGCTCCTGGGCCAGCCGCTCCATCATGTAGATGAAGCCCCGGTCGACCTCGCCGAGCACGTTCTCGTCCGGGACGCGGACGTTCTCGAAGAACAGCTCGGAGGTGCCGGACTCGGTCTGGCCGACCTTGTCCAGCTTGCGGCCCCGGCTGAAGCCCTCCATGCCCTCCTCGATCACCAGCAGGCTGATGCCCTTGGCACCCTTCTCCGGGTTCGTCCGCACCGCGGTGATCACCAGGTCGGCCATGTCGCCGTTGGTGATGAACGTCTTGGAGCCGTTCACGACCCAGGCGTCGCCGTCGCGCTTGGCGGTGGTCTTCAGCGCGGCCAGGTCGGAGCCGCCGGACGGCTCGGTCATGCCGATCGCGGAGACCAGCTCGCCGGAGCAGAACTTCGGCAGCCAGCGCTGCTTCTGCTCCTCGGTGCCCAGGTCGACGAAGTACGGCGCCGAGCAGTCGTAGTGGATGCCGAAGCAGCTGGACAGCGACGCGGAGACCTTCGACAGCTCCTCGGCGAAGATCGCGTTGAAGCGGTAGTCGCCGACCGACGACCCGCCGTACTCCTCCGGCACGTCGAGCCCCAGAAAGCCCTGCTTGCCGGCCTCCAGCCAGATGTCGCGGGGCAGCGTCTTGGCCTCGAGGAACTCCTCCATCCGCGGGATCAGCGTGCGATCGCAGTACTCCTTTGCGCTGGCGCGGAACGCCGCGTGGTCCTCGTCGAAGATCGTGCGCTGCATAGGGCCCTCCGAGGCGATCCGGGGTGAAGAATGCAACTAAGCGCTTGCTTAGCCTTGCCGACATCGGGCATGGTGTCAACGTGTCCGCGCTCACCAACGCCCTCAGCGACCGCTCCGGGAACCGCTCCGGTGACGAGCCGGCCGGCTGGGAGCACATCCAGCCCGCCGCCGCGCGCCGCCTGCTCACCGGCGCGGTGCAGGCCTTCGCCGAGCGCGGCTACCAGGCCACCACGACCCGGGACATCGCGTCGCGGGCCGGGATGAGCCCGGCGGCGCTCTACGTGCACTACCCGTCCAAGGAGCAGCTGCTGTTCGAGATCAGCCGCTCGGGGCACGTCGCCGCGCTCGCCGTGATCAGCGCCGCCGACTCCGGTGCCGGGCCCGCCCCAGCGGACCGCCTCGCCGCGATGGTCGCGGCCTTCACCACCTGGCACGCCGAGCACCACACGATCGCCCGCGTGGTTCAGTACGAGCTGGCCGCCCTGTCCCCCGAGCATCTCGCCGAGGTCGCCGCCATCCGCCGCGACATCAGCGCACTGGTCGAGCGAACCCTCACCGACGGCGTGGCCGACGGCTCGTTCACGGTGCCCGACCTCCCCGGCACGGCCCTCGCGGTCCTGTCGCTCTCGATCGACGTCGCCCGCTGGTTCGACTCCACCCGCCGCCAGTCCCCCACCCCGGCAGCCCTAGGCACCCTCTACGCCGACCTCGCCCTCCGCATGGTCACCACCTGACCCGGTCAGAAGGGACCGATGACGGGCGACACGCCGGGTTACAAGGGCCCGACGAACGAGGGTTACCAGATGCGGACGCGGTCGGCGGGGTCCAGCCAGAGGCCGTCGCCGGGCGTCGTGGCGTAGGCCTCGTGGAACTCGTCGAGGTTGCGGACGATGTTGGCGCGGAACTCGGCCGGGGCGTGCGGGTCGGCGATCAGCAGCTGGCGCATCTGCTCGGTGCGGCGCTTCACCCGCCAGCAGTACGCCCAGTTCAGGAACACGCGCTGCGCGCCGGTCCGGCCGTCGATGGCCGGGGGCTCCTCGCCGTCGAGGGAGATCAGGTACGCCGCCAGGCCGATCGTCAGGCCGCCGAGGTCACCGATGTTCTCGCCGACCGTGAGCGCGCCGTTGACGTGCTCGCCCGGGAGGTCGCGCGGCGACAGCGCGTCGTACTGCTTGATCAGCGCGTCGGACTTGGCCTTGAACCGCTCGCGGTCCGCGGCGGTCCACCACTCGACGAGGTTGCCGCGCTCGTCGTACTGCGAGCCCTGGTCGTCGAAGCCGTGGCCGATCTCGTGCCCGATCACCGAGCCGATACCGCCGTAGTTCTCCGCCGGGTCGGCGTCGGGGTCGAAGAACGGCCGCTGCAGGATGCCGGCCGGGAAGCAGATCTCGTTCGTGCCCGGGTTGTAGTACGCGTTCACCGTCTGCGGCAGCATGAACCACTCGTCGCGGTCCACCGGCCCGCCGAGCTTGGCCAGCTGGCGGTCGTGCTCGAACCGCGCGGCGCGCACCGCGTTGCCGTACAGGTCGCCCGGCACGACCTCGAGCTTCGAGTAGTCCCGGAACGTGTCGGGGTAGCCGATCTTGGGGCGGAACGTCTCCAGCTTGGCGAACGCGCGCTGCTTGGTCTCCTCGCCCATCCAGTCGAGCTCGGCGATGTTGCGCCGGTACGCCTCCAGCAGGTTCGCGACCAGCGTGTCCATCTCGTGCTTGGCGCGCGGCGGGAAGTGCTTGGCGACGTACAGCTCGCCGACCGCCTCACCGACCGCGTCCTCGACGAACGCGACCCCGCGCTTCCATCGCGCGCGCAGCTCGGGCGTGCCGTGCAGGGTGCGGTCGTAGAAATCGAACAGCTCGTTCACGAAGGCGCTGGACAGGTACGGCCCGGCGGCCCGGATCACCCGGGCGGCCAGCCAGTGCCGCCACACCTCGATCCCGACCTCGCTCAGCGCCGCGTCGAGATGGCTCAGGTACGACGGCTGCCGGACGACCGTCTCGGCGAACGTGTTCTCGTCACCGCAGAGGGCCTCGGTGTACGCGGCCCACGGGAAGTGCGGCACCGCCGCGGTCAGCTCGTCGTACGACGTGAGGTTGTAGGTCTTGAGCACGTCGCGGGTCTCGGCACGGGTCCAGTGCCCCTCGGCGAGCCGGCTCTCCAGGTCGAGGACGGCGCGCGCGGCGCCGGCCGGGTCGTCGTACGAGACCAGCGCGAACATCCGCTCCAGATGTGCGCGGTACTGCTCGCGGAGCTCGGCGAACTTGTCGTCGGTGTAGTACGACTCGTCCGGCAGGCCGAGCCCGCCCTGCGCGACCTTGACCAGGTACCGGTCGGAGTCGCGGTCGTCGGTGTCGACGTACGACGCGAACAGGCCGTAGCCACCGGACCGCTCGTGCTCGCCGAGGTACGACGCGAAGCCGGTCAGGTCGGTGATCGCGGCCACCGCGGCCAGTGCCTCGCGGATCGGGGCCGCGCCGAGCTCCTCGGCCCTCGCCTCGTCCATGAAGCTCGCGTACAGGTCGCCGATCTTCTGCGCGTTCGAACCCGGCTCCGGGGACCCGGCGGCGGCCTCCTCGATGAGCTCGCGGACGTGCTCCTGCGCGGTCTCGGCCAGGGTGGCGAACGGGCCCCACGCCGAGCGGTCCGCCGGGATCTCGACGGTGTCCCACCAGGCCCCGTTCACGTGGCCGAACAGGTCGTCCTGCGGGCGGATGTCGAGGTTCATGCCCTCGCGGGCGTCGTCGAGAATCGTCACGGGCGCCACCATAGTCGTCCCGTCAAGAATCGCCGGCCCCCGGTGCGCCGGAGGGGACGCCGTACCGGGGCCGGCAACTGACGGGCCCGTCGGGCGTCAGGCCTGGAGGGCGGCCTGGACGTCGAGGTTGATGTCGACCTTGTCGCCGACCAGGAGCTTGCCGCCCTCGAGCGGGACGTTGAAGTCGATGCCCCACTCCTTGCGGCTGATGCTGGTGGTGGCCTCGAAGCCGATGATCGTCTGGCCGTAGGCGTTCTGGTCGATGCCGAGCAGGACCACGTCGAGCTCGACCGGCTTGGTGACGTCCTTGATGGTCAGGTCGCCGGTGACGACCCAGTCGTCGCCGTTGGCACGCACGCCGGTGCTGGCGAAGGTCATCTTCGGGCTCTTCTCCACGTCGAAGAAGTCGCCGGAGCGCAGGTGGCCGTCGCGCTGCTCGTTGCGGGTGTCGACCGAGGACAACTCGATCGTCGCGGTGGCGCGGCCCTCGAGCGGGTTCTCGGTGGTCACGATCTCGCCCTCGAACTGCTTGAAGGAGCCGCGGACCTTGGTCATCAGGTGCCGAACGGTGAAGCCGATCACGGTGTGCGCCGGGTCGATCACCCAGGTGCCCGCGGTCAGGCCGGTGCTGGTGGGAACGGTGAAGGTCTCGCTCATGGTTGTCCTCTCGGGGGGCTGCTTGGGAGCTGTCGTCGACCAGGTGGTTAAAGTTTCAACCTCTGCCATCGACAGTAGTGTTGAACGATTAAAAAGTCAACTACATTCCCGGTACACTGAGCACGTGAGCACAAGCACCGAGACCCGATGGCTGACCGCCCCGCAGCAGGTCGCCTGGCGCGCGTACCTGCTCGGCACGGCGCGGCTGATGGCGAAGCTCGACGACGACCTGCGCGAGTTCGGGATCGGCATCAACGACTACGAGATCCTGGTCCGGCTGTCCGAGGCGCCCGACCGCCGGCTGCGCATGGCCGAGCTCGCCGACCGGCTGCACCAGAGCCGGTCCCGCATGACCCACACCGTCGGCCGGCTCGTCGACGCCGGCCTGGTGGAGCGCCACACCTGTGACAGCGACAAGCGCGGCATCTGGGCCCAGCTGACCCCGTCCGGCTTCGCGCTGCTGGAGCAGGCCGCGCCCACCCACGTCACGGGGGTACGGGAGAACCTCGTCGACATCGCCGACCCCGCCGACTTCGCCGCTGTGGGCCGCGTCTTCGACGCCGTCGCGGAGAAGGTCGGCCAGCACTGACTCAGCCGGAGGTTTCGTCCAGCCGGGCGCGGACGTAGTGCTCGAGCGTGTCCATGGTGCCGGTGAAGGCGGACTGCAGGTCGACGCCGACCTCGTCCGCGATCACCAGCACGCTCCACAGGCAGTCGGCCAGCTCGTGCGCCAGTGCTCCGGCGAGGTCCTCGGGACCGGGCCGGACGCCCTCGTGGGCCTGGACCAGCTTGGCCAGCTCGCCGAGGTCGCCGGTGAAACCCGTCATCAGGTCGCCGGCGGTCCAGGGCCGGCCGGTGCGGCGGCGCTCCCACTCGGCGTACAGCGACCTGACCTCGCGGGCTCGCGAGGCCAACTCCTCGAACCGCACCCCGGGCTCGCTCAGTCGCGGGTGAGCTTGCGGTAGGTGACGCGGTGCGGGCGGGCGGCCTCCGGGCCGAGGCGCTCGATCTTGTTCGCCTCGTACGCCGCGAAGTTGCCCTCGTACCAGAACCACTGGGACGGGTCCTCGTCGGTGCCCTCCCAGGCCAGGATGTGCGTCGCCACCCGGTCCAGGAACCAGCGGTCGTGGGAGATCACCACGGCACAGCCGGGGAACTCCAGCAGAGCGTCCTCCAGCGACTGCAGGGTCTCGACGTCCAGGTCGTTGGTCGGCTCGTCGAGCAGCAGCAGGTTGCCGCCCATCTTCAGCGTCAGCGCCAGGTTCAGCCGGTTGCGCTCACCGCCGGACAGCACGCCGGTCGCCTTCTGCTGGTCCGGGCCCTTGAACCCGAACGACGCGACATAGGCGCGGCTCGGCATCTCGAAGTTCGCGACCTTGATGTGGTCGAGACCGTCGGACACCATCTCCCAGACCGTCTTCTTCGGGTCGAGGCCGCCGCGGGACTGGTCGACGTACGAGATCCGGACGGTCTCGCCGAGCTTCAGCGAGCCGCTGTCCGGCTGCTCCTCACCGACGATCATCCGGAACAGCGTCGACTTGCCGACGCCGTTCGGGCCGACGACACCGACGATGCCGGCGCGCGGCAGGCTGAAGTTCAGGTCGTGGATCAGGGTGCGGTCGCCGAAGCCCTTGCGCAGGTCGCTGACCTCGAGCACCGTGCTGCCCAGCCGCGGGCCCGGCGGGATGGTGATCTCCTCGAAGTCGATCTTCTTGGACCGCTCCGCTTCGGCGGCAAGCTCCTCGTAGCGGGCCAGCCGGGACTTGCTCTTGGCCTGCCGCGCCTTCGGGTTGGAGCGGACCCACTCGAGCTCGCGCTCCAGGATCTTCTGCCGCTTGGCGTCCTTGCGGCCCTCGACCACGAGCCGCTGCTGCTTGGTCTCGAGGTACGTCGAGTAGTTGCCCTCGTACGGGTACGTCTTGCCGCGGTCGAGCTCGAGGATCCACTCGGCGACGTTGTCCAGGAAGTACCGGTCGTGGGTGATGGCGAGCACCGCGCCGGCGTACTTCTGCAGGTGGGACTCGAGCCACTGCACCGACTCGGCGTCGAGGTGGTTGGTGGGCTCGTCGAGCAGCAGCAGGTCGGGCTGCTGGAGCAGCAGCTTGCACAGCGCGACGCGGCGGCGCTCACCTCCGGACAGCTTGTCGACGATCGCGTCGGGGGGTGGGCAGCGCAGCGCGTCCATCGCCTGGTCGAGCTGGGCGTCGATGTCCCACGCGTTGCGGTGGTCCAACACGGTCTGCAGGTCACCCATCTCCGCCAGCAGCTTGTCGTAGTCGGCGTCCGGGTCGGCCAGCTCGGCGGAGATCTCGTTGAAGCGGTCGAGCTTCTGCTTGGTGTCGCCGACGCCTTCCTCGACGTTCTCCAGCACCGTCTTGCCCTCGGTCAGCGGCGGCTCCTGCAGCAGGATGCCCACGGTCGCGCCGTCGGCCAGCCGGGCGTCGCCGTTGGAGGGCTGGTCCAGCCCCGCCATGATCTTGAGCATTGAGGACTTGCCGGTGCCGTTCGGGCCGACGACCCCGATCTTCGCGCCGGTCAGGAAGTTCAGGGTGACGTTGTCGAGCACGACCTTGTCGCCGTGAGCCTTCCGGACAGCACGAAGCGTGTAGATGAATTCCGCCATGAGCGCAAGCCTAGGCGCTGCCTGGCGCTGGCTCCCAATCGGAGGGAACGACCGGGAGCCAGCACCACCCCGGCGTACGCCCGGGCCCGCTCAGGCGGCCTTCGCGGGCTCGTCGGCCACCGCGACGAGCCCGCCGGCCGCGGCGAACTCCTCCGGGTGGAACGGGCTCGGCTCGCTGGACTCGACGGTCTCGCTGAGCTCGTCCATCTCGTCGTTGGCCGAGTCGGCCTGCTGGCGCAGCGGCCGCTCGTTGCGCCGCCAGACCGCGGTGCCCCAGCTCAGGTCGTGCCCCACCGACTGGGCGTCGATGTATCCCATCCGGGTTTGCCTGTCGCCGTTCTCGTCGATCCACTCCTTGGTCTTGAGCCGGCCCGTCACGAACACGGGCTGGCCCCGCTCCAGCGACGCCTTCACGTTCTCCGCCAGCTGCCGCCAGCACTCGACGGTGAACCAGGCGGTCGGCTTGTCCTCCCAGCGCTGCTCGGCGCGGTTGAACTTCCGCGGGGTGGTGCCCAGCCGGAACGAGGCCATCGCGATCCCGCTCGTCGACTCCTTGAACTCGACGTCGGTCCCGACCCGGCCGTGGACCTGCAGGTAGGTCTCACCAACACTCATCGCGTCCACCATTCCTCTCTCGTGTGGTGCGGACACCAGAGAAGATGCGGGTGTTCGACGTCGTACGACGATCGAATCGGGCCGCTGTGGACGGCCGGGGTCGATCGACGACCTGTGGACGAAAACCGGCCCTCAGCGGCGGGCGAGGGCGAGCTGGTCGCGGCAGCGGGAGTAGGCGTCGAGCTCGGCGCGGGCCGGGGCGACGATCTGCTCGTCGGCGACCTTCGCGAGCTCGGCCCGCAACGCCTTGTCGACCGCCCGGCCCCGCCGGTTGGCGCCGACGATCGCGAACAGCCGGCAGCCGAACGCCACCAGCACGCCGAGCGCGGCTCCGCCGAGCAGCATCATCGTGGGCACCGGGATCCGGTGCCACTTCGGCAGCGGCGGATCCGGCAGCTGCAGGTACGAGAAGACCACCAGCGACGCCAGCCACAGCCCGCCGCCGAGCGCGACCAGGAACAGCAGCCACTGCGCGATCTGCGTACCCGTCCACCAGCCCGGCCGCTCACCGGTGCCGAGGTCGGTGCGCGCCACCGCCGCGTCCAGCTCGTCGGAGATCGACTCCTCGCGCATCCGGATCTCGGTCCGCACCGAGTCCGCCCAGGGCTTCGACAACCCCTCGGCCGCGGTGTTGGCGATGTTGCGGATCGCGGTGTCGACCCGGGCCCGCTGCACCGGTGTTGCCGCAGGCAACGAAGACCGGGACACCGTGACCGCGTCGTCGAGGGAGGAGGCGCCGAGCCGCTTCTGGCGCTTCGGCACGTCCAGGTGCAGGCGCCGCAACGGGTCCGGCTTGAACCGCAGCAGCCACTTCGTCACCGGCCACCCGGTCGCGACCCGGCAGCGCTGCTGGTACGAGCGTCGTACCGCGTCCACCACGATCGGCACCCCGCTGGCGCCGGCCAGCGCGTCCACCAGCACGGCGACGTCGGACTTGCCGATCTGCGGGGTCTTCGCGGTCCCGCACTGCGCGGCCATCCGGTCCGCGACCCGGTCGACGTCGGCGGCCAGCCGGTCGCGGGCCGCCTTCTTGTCGCTGACGCGCTTGACCAGCAGGTCGCGCAGCTCGTCGTGCCCGAGCCCGGTCACCGCGGAGGTCGCGAGCACCAGCGGCTCCTTGATCCCGTCGGCGCGCAGCAGCCGTTCGAAGTCGGCCACGCAGCGGTCCCGCTGGGTCGGGGTCAGCTCGTCGGCGTGGTTCAACGTGAACGCCATCACCGAGGCGTACGGCGCCAGCGGCTTGAGGTAGCGGTTGTGCAGCGCGGCGTCGGCGTACTTCTGCGGGTCGACGACCCAGATCATCACGTCGACCAGCTCCACCAGCCGGTCCACGATCAGGTGGTGCTCGAGCTCGGTGGAGTCGTGGTCCGGCAGATCGAGCAGCACCAGGCCGTCGAGGTCGTCGGATCTGCTCGACTCCAGGGTGCTGCGGTGCGAGACCTGGTGCCGGCGCGGGATGCCGAGCCAGTTGAGCAGCTCGGCGGCGGACTCGTCACCCCACACGCAGGCCAGCGGCAGCGTCGTCATCGGCCGCCGCGCGCCCACCGCGGCCAGGTCGAGACCGGTGATCGCGTTGAACGTCGACGACTTGCCGGAGCCGGTCGCGCCGGCCAGCGCCACCACGGTGAGGTCGCCGGACAGCCGCAGCCGCTGGCTGGCGCGGTCGGCGACCTTCGAGGCCTCGGACAGCAGGACCGGGTCCAGCCTGCCCTCGCCGGCCACAGCCGCGCGGCCGAGCGCCTCGATCTTGGCGAGTACGTCGGACGACCCGCGGACGAGTCCCTTGACCGCGCTCACGATCCCGCTCACGTGCAGTCCTCCACCGCGCGCACGGCCTCCGTCAGTCTGCGCGGCGCATCCGGGTCCACCGGGTGCGCGTCGAGCAGAGAAAGGTACCTGGCCGTCTCGGCGTCGAGCAACGCCCGCACCCGCTGGTCCAGGTCCTCCCGTGCCTTCTGCGCGAGGGTGCGCACGGCCTGGTCGCCGAAGACGGCCTCCAGCAGCTTCTGGCCGATCACCGCGGTCCCGGCCCCGACGCCGACCTCGGCGCCGGTGGGGATGCCCGCGGTGCTGGCGAAGACGACGACCATCAGAGCGATGCCGAGCCCGTTCACGCCGTAGGCCAGGATCCGCGCGGTGGACCGCTTGTCGGCGCCCTCGCCGCGGACCAGCTCCAGCACGTGGCCCTGCCACTCGCGGATCGTCCGCGCCGACGCGGTGCTGAACCCCTTGGAGGAGCGGCCGAGGTCGCGGTCGGCGTTGGCGAGCAGCTGCCTCCCCGCGGTCGTGGACATCCACGACTCCTCGGCGCGCTCCGCGGCCTCCTCGGCGTGCTCACGCAGCAGCGCCTCCAGGCCGGACTCGACCGCGACGTTGAGCCGGTCCTCGTCGACCTGCGGCTTGCCGATGATCGCGTTCTTCAGCCAGTCGCGGGCCCGGCCGACCCGGGACTGCAGCGACCTGAGCAGCTCGCCGGTGCCGATGAACTCGGTCCAGCGGGCCAGCACCTCACCCTTGAGCATGGTGCCGTCGCGGGTCGACTTCCGGATGTCACTGAACGCCCGCGCGTAGGCGGTCTCGACCGCACCGCGCAGCTCGGCGGCCGTCGTCGCCTGGGACTTCACCGCGGACGTCAACGCGGGGGTCTTGCGCACCATCTGCTTGACGGCACCCTCGAGCGTCCGTTGTACGACGGTCGAGCGCGCGCTCGCGTCCGCGGCCAGCATCGTCAGCCAGCCGTAGATGGTGGCCGTGGCCTCCTTCGGCAGCATGCCCTGCTCGTCGGTCCCGGTCTCCGGGATCGAGAACAGCGGCGAGTCGCCGAGGCCGCGGTCCAGCAGCATGTGCGCGAGGTGCCCGGTGATGTCGTCGAGCGAGTCCGCGGTGACCCGGTCCAGGACGACGGCCACCGCCGTGCTGCGGTCGGCCGCGTCCTTCAGGAAGTCCCACGGCACCGCGTCCGCGTACCGCGCGGACGTCGTCACGAACAACCACAGGTCCGCGGCGGCGAGCATCTGCGCGGCCAGGTCGCGGTTCGCCTCGACGACCGAGTCGACGTCGGGCGCGTCCAGGATCGCGAGACCCTGCGGAACGGTGTCGGCGGCAACGAGTCGCATCGAACCCGGGTCCATGCCGCCCGGCGTGGTGCCGGTCGTGCGGGGCAGGCTGGGCAGGATCCGGTCGCCGGTGAACCACTCCGTGTCAGCCGGATTGTGAACCAGGACAGGCGATCGTGTCGTCGGGCGCAGCACGCCGGGCTCGGTGACGACCGCGCCGACGAGCGAGTTCACCAGGGTGGACTTGCCGGCTCCGGTCGAGCCGCCGACGACGGTGAGGACGGGCGCGTCGATCTGCACCAGCCGCGGCAGCACGTAGTCGTCCAGCTGGTCGAGCATCTGCCGCACCTGCTTGCGGGCCTGCTCGGCGCCGACGATGTCGAGCGGAAGGCTCAGACTGCTGCTCGCCAAGGCCTCCCGGAACCGCAGCAGCGCGGTGACCAGGGCAACGGACGCCGCGTCGGCGGGAACCGGGGGCACGGTCGGCGGCACCCCGATCGTCTCGATCTCGACCGGCGGGCCCTTGGTCTCGACCACGACCGGCCGCGGGTCGGACCCCACCCCGTCGGTCGTGGCGGGATCGGGGTCGACCGGGTCCGCGGAGGCCTTCTCCTCCACGTCCTCACCGGGCTCGTCGGAGTTGCCGCGCTCGTGCGTCGTACCGGTACCGTCCGTAGCGGCGGCGGGTTCCGTCGTACCGTCGCTGTCGTCGGGCGTGCCTGACCGCGAGGGGTGCCCGTCCGGGTTCACCGGCTGGTCGTCCCCTCGTTCCGTCGGTGGCGGGGTGCCGTCCACGGACCCGGCCACGGTCTCACTCACGGGTTCCGCCCACGAGCACAGGGTGCCCGCTGAGTCGGTCCAGAAGCAAAGGCATGGTCATTCCCGTTGAGATCGGTCCGGGGCGGATACTGCGCGCGCAGGGAGGTTAACGCGGGGGTGGGTACGGACCGTACCCCGTCCCGGGTGGACCGTACCCTGTAGGACCCTGTGGTGTCCCGAAACCGGGACCATAGTGACCATACGGTGTCGGAGCGGGCGGGAACGGTACGACGGACCGCCGGTTGCGCAGCTCCTCGAGCAGCTGCCGCTCCTCTTGCAGGGCCTCCTGCCCGATCACCTGGCGGACGACCTTGTCCCGGAGATAGGCGAGCTCGGTGGCGGTGCGCTGGAAGTCCTTCGCGGCGTCCTCGGCCTCCGGACCGTACCGGCTGGCGAAGTTGCGGAGGGTACGACGACCACGCAGCGTCGCGACCAGCGGCACGTCCTCGTGCACCATCCAGCCGAACCGTATGTAGTCGTACAGCCTCGACGCGATCAGCTGCGACTCCCTGGACCGCATCACGATGGCGAAGATCACCATGCCGAGGAACACCGGCACCATGAGCATCAGGTAGACACCGATGAAGCCGCTGACGCCGGCGTAGCTGGCGGCGCCGTTCCAGAGCGCGTGCGCCAGCACCGCGGCCAGGTAACCGATCAGTGGTGCGAGGAATCGCACGACGGTGCTGCGGTGCCGTACAGCTATACCTATGCCTATAGCGGTGAAGCTCGTGAAGAGCGGGTGCGCGAACGGCGAGAACACACCGCGGATCACGAACAGCGCCCAGGTGGTCTGCAGTCCGGAGTCCCGGCCGCCCTGCTCGGCGGCGGCCCGGAAGACTCTGCCGTAGTAGAGGATGTTCTCGGTGAAGGCGAAGCCGATGCCGGCCATGCCCGCGTAGACCAGGCCGTCGATGATGCCGTCGAACTCGCGGCGCCGGACCAGGGCGATCAGCAGCACGACCGAGCCCTTGAGGAACTCCTCGACCGGCGGCGCCACGAACACCGCGGCCCGCGAGCCGCCGCCGCGGACCTCCCCCATCAGCTGCGCGGCACCGGTGTTGATGAAGAGCGCCGCCAGCGTCGCCACGAACGCGCCCCAGCAGAACGCGAAGACCACGGTCTTGGCGGGCTCCGGCTCGTACCGGTCCAGCCACAGGTACAGGCCGGCGATGACGACCATCGGGACGAACGCGAAGATGAGGCCCCACACGAACCCCGCCGACCCGGTCTGCTTGTAGACGATGCCGAAGATCGCCAGCCCGGACACGGCCATCACGACGGCGATCAGGACACCGAGCAGGACGCCGCGGTTACGCCGCTGACCGGGGACCGGGTGCGATCCCATCGCGGCCACCTGCGGGTACGGGCCGCCAGGCGAGTACGCCGAGCCTGCTGGGCCCGGCGCCACTGGTGGGTAACTCATGGCCGAAGCCTACTTGCGGACGTGTCACCCACGGGCCACGCGCTGTCGTACCCTCGTTCGGGTGACGCTGCTGTCTGCCGAGGTCCGGGACGCACTGGCGTCCGGAGCGCCGGTGCTGGCGCTGGAATCGACGATCTTCACCCACGGGTTGCCCCGGCCGCGCAACCTCGAGGTCGCGCTGGACGCCCTCGCGCAGTTGCGGGACGCCGGTGTGGTGGCCGCGACCGTCGGCGTGCTGGACGGCGTACCGGTGGTCGGGCTCGACGAGGCGCAGATCGAGCGGCTCGCTACCGAGGACGTGCGCAAGCTGAGCGTGCGCGACCTGCCGGTCGCCGTCGCGACCCGGTCCAGCGGGGGTACGACGGTGGCCTCCACCGCGTACCTCGCCCAGCGGGCCGGGATCGCGGTGATGTCGACCGGCGGGCTCGGCGGCGTGCACCGCGGCGCCGGCACGACCTTCGACGAGTCGGCCGACCTGACCACGCTGGCCTCGACGCCGATCGCGGTGGTGAGCGCCGGCGTGAAGTCGATCCTCGACATCGGCGCCACCCTGGAGCGGCTGGAGACACTGAACATCCCCGTCGTCGGCTACCGCACGAACCGGTATCCGGCGTTCTACGTCGCCGACTCCGGCTTCTCGCTCGAGTACCGGGTCGACTCACCGGCCGCTGCCGCCGACCTGATCGCGGCACGGGACGCGCTGGGCCTCAGCGCGGCCGTGCTGATCGCCAATCCCGTTGCCGAGAGCAAGCAACTGTCCCCGGCCGTGCACGACGGGGCGCTCGCCTCCGCGATCGCGGCCGCCGAACGGGACGGCATCAGCGGTCACGACATCACGCCGTACCTGCTCGACCACATGCAGCGGGCCACCGGCGGCGCGAGCCTGGATGTGAACGTCGAGGTCTACCGCGGCAACGTCGCACTCGGTGCGGAGATCGCCCGCGCCGTCACCGAGCGGGTCTGATCAGGGCGCGGGGGCGAACGACAACGTATTCGCTATGCAACCCCAGCCTCCGATCCACTGGATCCGCTTGCATCGCGCGAACGACATCTCGTAGCGTAACTTGCATCATGCTAGCGGCTCGCGATGGCGACCGTGGACACCGCAGCGCCGGGCTGATCGTCGACCAGGATCCGTGGAGGAGACCATGAGTGACTTGTCCGGCAGGACCACGATCGTCGTCGGCGCGAGCCGCGGCCTCGGCCACGGGATCGCCACCGCCTTCGCCGCGGCCGGCACCCCGGTGGTCGCCGTTTCCCGGACCGCGGCGGAGTTCGCGGGGTCTGCCGGCACCGTCCAGCCGGAGGTCGCCGACGCCGGGGACGCCACGGTGGCCGCCGGCCTCCTCGATCGCTGCGAACCCGAGATCGTCATCCTGGTGGCCGGCGCCAGCCCGCACCTGCGTCCGCTACAGGAGCAGACGTGGGAGACGTTCTCGGTCAACTGGGAGACCGATGTCCGGATCACGTTCCACTGGCTGCGCGAGGCCCTGCTCAAGCCGCTGCGCCCCGGCAGCAGGGTGGTCGTGATCAGCAGCGGTGCAGCGCTGGCCGGGTCGCCACTCAGCGGTGGGTACGCCGGAGCCAAGGCCACGCAGCGCTTCATCACGGCATACGCCCAGGAAGAGGCGGACCGCGCCGGCCTGGACATCACCTTCACCGCGATCCTGCCCCGGTTCGCGCCTGCGACCGGCGTCGGCAAGCCGGCGGTCCAGGCATACGCGGCCCGCGCCGGTCAGTCCGTCGAGGACTACCTCCAGCCGATGGGTCCGCTGGTCACCCCGGAGCTCGCCGGCACCGCCCTGCTCGAACTGGTCCAGTCAGACGCCGCCGACGTCGCCCCCGCCTACCTGCTGACCGGCACCGGCCTGCAGCGGCTCCCCTGACTCCGGCCGCCTCCACGCGCAAGACCTGGAAGGCCGGTTGTCTGAGCACCTCGGTGAGGCTGTCTTTCGCGACAGTGGCCTGGGCGCACCCGACGACATCCGCAGCCTCCAGCAGGCGCTCACCGACCGCGAACAACAACTCCTCGAGCTGCGCCGCCAGCTCGAGGAACGCGGTGACGAACTGGCCGCGGCCCGAGCGGCCAATCGCGAACTGATGACTCAGCTCAACACCCGGCAGTGAGACCGAGGTTCACGGCACCTGCTCGACGTCGCTTGGATCCATGTCAGCCCTGACCCTGACCATCCGAAGCGGGACGCCGGCCGACCGAGCAGCCTCGACGGCGTTGCCCGCGTGCGACGAAGCAATCAGACGTGCGAGCGGGCATCGGCGCGTCACTCCGCCCAGAGTGATGTACCGCCGAGCTGG
>DASXRB010000410.1:0-2103 GCA_036506875.1 Kribbellaceae bacterium
GGTCGTGGACTGGTGGCACTTCCGGTACGACGCGGTCTCGCTCGTGATGATGGAGCAGGACGGGACCGACTACCAGGAGCTGCTGACCGCGGTCGTGACGGCGATCGGCACGATCGTCGACTTCGCCCTGCCGTACATCAACGGCCTGGCGTCGCTGGTGGCGAACATCGTGAACACCATCATCCGCGCGCTGCCGGACAGCTGGTTCATCGATGACGACGACTTCGCGGACGCCTGGTACATCGTCACGAGGAACGGCAACGGGATCCAGCGCGGCGTCACGCGCGACAGCTGGCTGAGCCTCAACCGGCACGACATCATCGACGGCGTGGACGTCGCGGCGCCGCTCGGCGGCGTGCCGACCGTCACCCAGAGCTACATCATCGAGTCCGAGCTGACCGCCAACAAGGTGCTCGACACCGCGGGCGAGGGACCGCTCGTGCAGTGGACCCTCAACGGCGGCATGCGCCAGCAGTGGAAGGTGCAGGATGGCGGCGCCGGCACGATCAACCTGGTCTCGCTGGACAACGGCCGGTGCCTCCAGGTGAAGGACGGCGCCACGCTGGAGGGCGCGGCGATCGACGTGGCGACCTGCACCGGCGCGGCCGGCCAGAAGTGGCGGTTCGTCAAGAGCGGGTCGGACGTCTACACGCTGCGTCACGTGCCGAGCGGTAGAGTCCTCTCGGTGAAGGACGGTTCGACGGCGGAGGGCGTGGGCCTGGTGCTGGCCGGCGACCACAACTTCCTCTCGCAGCACTGGCGGTTCATCCGCTTCCTGAAGTAACCGGACAGATCAGGCGTCGGCCCCCGGTGGAGCACCACCGGGGGCCGACCCGTGTCTGCGACCTTCGAGCCCCGTGCGGCGCCGCGCCGCCCCGCGGCGTGGGCCGGCGCGCTGGGAGGCCGGTAGGCCGGCGCGGTGGTGACGTCGGGGGGCGAAGCCGGTAGCGGTCGGAGGCGTCGAGGGTTACCCTAACGATCGTTCAGGTCACCGCTGACCGGCTCGACGCGCACCCGCCGGCCACGCGGTCCGCCCCGCGCACCTCGGAGGACGTCCGTGTCGCCGGAACCCAACCAGCTCGCCACGCTCCGCGCCCGCATCGAGGCTGGCGGCGCCGAGAAGTACCACGCGGCGAACGCCGCCAAAGGCAAGCTCTTCGTCCGCGAGCGGATCCGGCTCCTGATCGACGAGGGGTCGTTCGTCGAGGACGGCGCCCTCGCCAACGCCCGCGCCGAAGGCCTCCCGGCCGACGGCGTCGTGACCGGTACGGCCACCGTCGACGGCCGGCCCGTCTGCGTCATGGCGAACGACTCCACCGTGAAGGCCGGTTCGTGGGGCGCCCGCACCGTGGAGAAGATCATCCGGATCATCGAGAAGGCGTACGCCACCAGCGTCCCCATGATCTACCTGGTCGACTCGGCCGGCGCGCGGATCACCGACCAGGTCGACCTGTTCCCCGGCCGGCGCGGTGCCGGCAAGATCTTCTGGAACCAGGTGCGGGCCTCGGGGTCGATTCCGCAGGTCTGCGCGCTCTTCGGTCCGTCGGCGGCCGGCGGCGCCTACATTCCGGCCTTCTGCGACGTCGTCGTGATGGTCGACGGCAACGCGAGCATGTACCTCGGGTCGGACCGGATGGTCGAGATGGTCACCGGTGAGAAGACCACGCTCGAGGAGATGGGCGGAGCCAGGGTCCACTGCGTCGAGTCGGGCGTCGGCCATTTCCTCGTGAAGACCGAGGCCGAGGCGATCAACACGGTCAAGGGCTACCTCTCCTACCTCCCCACGAACTGGCAGGGAACGCCGCCCGCCGCCGAACCGCGGCCCGCTCCGTCCACCGTGGACCTCGCGGCCCTCGTGCCGGCCAGCGAGCGCCAGGCGTTCGACATGCGCCGGTACGCCAAGGGCATCCTGGACGAGGGATCGTTCTTCGAGATCCACGCGCTGCACGCCCGCGAGGTGACGGTCGGCTTCGGCCGGCTCAACGGCGAGGTCGTCGGGGTGGTCGGCAACAACTCGATGTTCAAGGGCGGCGTCCTCTTCGTCGACTCCGCCGACAAGGCCACCCGGTTCGTGCAGCTCTGCGACGCCTTCAACGTCCCGCT
>DASXRB010000411.1:0-7549 GCA_036506875.1 Kribbellaceae bacterium
TCGGGGCGGGCGGGCCGTCACGGACTCGGTAGGTTGCGACCCGCCGAACGCGAACGACCCGCCGACCGAACACCCCGGCCGGCGGGTCCACTGGTTCACCGGCAAAAGCCGGACTGACCTGAGGTGGCCACAAGGGCCCGACGAACGGCGACACGCCGGGTCACAAGGGCCCGATCATTGGATGTGTCGGGGTCAGTTCGCGACGGTGAAGCGCCGGCGGCGGTGTGCTGGGCGCTCGATCTCGTCCACCAGCGCGACCGCGAAGTCCTCGGCGGAGATCCGGTCGCCGGCCGGGGAGTCGAGACCGGTGCGGTACTCACCGGTGCGCTCCCCCGGCGCGATCACGGGCGCCGGCGACAGGAACGTCCAGTCGACGTCGTCACCCAGACCGCGGAAGAACTCGAGCGCCTGCGCGGCGGTCAGGGCCTCGGCCTTGTAGATCTCGGGGAAGCCCGGGCTGTCGACCAGCCGCACGCCGTCAACGAGCAGGCTGCCGGCGCCGCCGATCACGACCAGCCGGGCGTCACCGGCGTTCTCGGTAAGCGTCCGCAGCGCGTCCAGGTACTCCTGGTGGTCTCCGCCGGTACGGCTCGGGCCGATCGCCGACAACACCACGTCGGCCGCGGCCGCCACGGCCTTCGCCGACATCGCGTCGCCTGCGTCGCCGGTCACCGCCGAGACGCCGTCCGGCAGCGCACCACCGGACCTGGTGACACCGGTCACCTCGTGGCCCCTGCGCACCGCCTCGGCCGCCACCCGGCTGCCGACCATCCCGCTCGCTCCGTACACCGCGATCTTCACCGTCGCTCCTCCTGGATGTCCGTCGTACTTGACGGGATTGACGGTATCTACTGGTTACTGGCTACTTCAACGTGCTATAAGTACCTTGTGGTAACCATGAGGACGCGACGGGGCGACATGTTCGACCCCGACTGCCCGACCCGGCTCGTGCTCGACCGGATCGGCGACAAGTGGACGGTGCTCGTCGTCGAGCTGCTCAAGGATGGCCCGCTGCGGTTCACCGAGCTCCGTGCCGGCATCGGCGGTGTTGCCCCGAAAGTGCTGACCCAGACCCTGCGCCGGCTGGAGCGCGACGGCATCCTGACCCGCACGGTCTACCCGGAGATCCCGCCGCGCGTCGACTACGAACTCACCGACCTCGGCCGGTCGCTGATCGCCCCGATCGACGCCATCACCGACTGGGCCGAGACGCATGTCTCCGCCATCACGGCGGCGCGTGAGGCTTTCGACGCTTCCTAGGCGAGCGAGGCGTGGTCCGACACGCCGGTGGTGGCCAGGCCCTTGGCCTTCAGGTCGGCGCGGAGCTCACGCGGCAGCGAGAAGATCAGGCTCTCCTCCGCGGTCGTGACCTCCCGCACGTCGGCGTACCCGCGCTCGGCCAGCCAGGTCAGCACGTCGCGCACCAGTACCTCCGGCACGCTCGCGCCGCTGGTCACACCGACCGACGTGACCCCATCCAGCCAGGCCTCGTCGATCTCGTCGGCGTAGTCGACCAGGTGGCCCGCCTTCGCCCCGTGCTCCAGCGCCACCTCGACCAGCCGCACCGAGTTCGACGAGTTCCGCGACCCGACCACGATCATCAGGTCCGCGTCCGGCGCCAGCTTCTTCACCGCGGCCTGCCGGTTCTGGGTGGCGTAGCAGATGTCGTCGCTCGGCGGGTCCTGCAGCTTCGGGAACCGCTCGCGCAGCCGTCGTACGGTCTCCATGGTCTCGTCGACCGACAGCGTGGTCTGCGACAGCCAGACCACCTTGTCCGGGTCGCGGACGACGACGTCGTCCACGTGGTCCGGGCCGTCGACGATCACGATGTGCTCCGGCGCCTCGCCGGAGGTGCCGACGACCTCCTCGTGACCCTCGTGCCCGATCAGCAGGATGTCGTGGTCCGACGACGCGAACCGCCGTGCCTCGATGTGCACCTTGGTGACCAGCGGGCAGGTCGCGTCGATCGTCTTCAGCTGCCGCCGCGCGGCCTCCTCGTGCACGACCGGCGCGACGCCGTGCGCGGAGAAGATCACCGTGGCGCCCTCGGGCACCTCGTCGGTCTCCTCCACGAACACCGCGCCGCGCCGTTCGAGGGTCTGTACGACGTGCTTGTTGTGCACGATCTCCTTGCGGACGTACACCGGCGGCCCGTACAGGTCGAGTGCCTTCTCCACCGTCACGACGGCCCGGTCCACGCCCGCGCAGTATCCGCGTGGCGCGGCGAGCAGCACGCGCTTGGTCGTCGTACCGGTGGGATCAGCCTGGACGGTCACGGCCTCCATCGTACGGGCCGCCCTCAGGTGACCCGTCAGGGTGCGGTGATCACGCCGTACGGGACGACCTTGACCGTGCGGTGGCCGCGGGTACCGCCGAGGACGACCGCCCGCAACGCGGTGTTGTCGGCCGTGTTCGCCTCGTACAGGCGCTTGGCGGGGTTGGCGATCACCTGGATGTAGTACAGCCCGTTCTTCAGGCCGGTGACGTCGAACGACTGGCCGGGCAGATCCTGGACGTAGGTGTCGCCCGAGCCGATGTCGAGCACCTCGCGCACCGACAACGAGCCGGCGCCGCCGCACGCGGTGTGCAGGTCGGTGTTCGACGGGTGCCAGTTGGCGTTGGGCACCGTGTAGTCGATCGCGTCGGTCGCAGCCAGGCAGAACGCCTCCTTCTGGCTGCGCATGATCTGCTTCTTGCCGGCGTCCAGGAGCCGGTACGACGCGAAGTCGGTGAAGTGCCAGTGCTCGTGACCCTCACGCGGGTCCCACTCCAGCGTCCCGGTGGGCGCGTACCCGACCTGCTTGCCGTTGTCGTCGTAGAAGTACTGGTACGCGTCCATCAGGCTCTGGCCGTGCCGGCGGAACCCGTCCAGCACCAGCGGCGAGCGGCCGGCGTTCCACACCGTCGCGGCGAAGTGCAGGTAGTCGCGCGCCGGCGCGGCCATCTCGCCCTCGCCGTCGCCGTGGTCGATGCCGATCTGGTACGCCGGGACCGGCCGCAGGTCCGGCCGCGGCCCGACCGGCACCCGTACCGGCCCGGTCGGACGGACCGGGTTCGGCCGCGGTGCCACCGTCGTACCGGCAGGGCGCGTGGAGCCGTGCGCGCGGCCGGCGTCCATGTCATGGTCGGACGTCGGTGGCGTGCGGACGACGAGCCTGACCCGCGCACTCGCCTGGTTCGCCGGGATGCCGAACGCGTCCCGGTACGCCTGCCGGATGAACACGGTCGCGGTGTAGGTGCCGTTCTTCAGCCGCACGCTGCCCGCACTGCCGGTGGACGTCGCCCAGCCGCGCTGGATGCCCCACACGCTACCCACGGTGAACGGGTTGTCCGAGCACCCGTCCGGGTACGGCGACCGGTCCGGCGCGTCCGGCCGGGTGCGGGCGCTCTCGCCGTTCGGGCACACCGCCTGGTCCCGCTGCGCGACGACCTTGCCGGCGGAGTCCGTGACGGTGACGTGCAGGAAGTGCGACAGGCCGGCGAAGCTCGTGACCAGCCCGGCGGGCAGCGGCTTCGTGTGGCCGCCGGTGACCCAGCCCGCCGTCAGCGACTTGCTGTATGACGGTCGCTTGACGCGGATCTCGAACGGGCTGTCGCCCGCGACGAGGTGTGTCGGCAGGTCCAGCTCGACCTGGCCGTCGTACCGGTCGAGGACGACCGACGAGGTGGCGGTGACGAGGCGCAGCGGTGGTTGCTTCGATGCGGTCGCGGCCGTGGAGGCGGGTGCGAAGGCGGCGACGAGTGCCGCCGCGGTGCCGGCCGCCACGGCCGTCGTACCGATCAGGCGTGAGCGTCTCAAGGGTTTCCCTCCCGAGTTTCACGGCTCCCGCCAGGTTGCGGGGAGCCTGTACTGGAAGGAAGACGCCCGGGTCCGGCCGCCGGATCGAACAGCCGCGTTGCGGGCTCGTTGCGGTTCGCGCTCGGCCAGCATCACAACGGCGTCAGCCGGACGAAGCGACGGGCGCCCGACCCGCGCTCACGCAGGTCGGGCGCCCCTTCTTCGCTACTCCTCGACGGAGACGACGCGGCGGAAGTCGTCGCAGCCGCTCTCGCACCAGACCAGGTCGCCGGTGTGGGCGAGCCGGTCGCGCTGCAGGTGCCCGCAGACCAGCCGGACGCGGCGCATGGCGTGCCCGGGCCGGATGGGAACACCGGTCCTTCCTGTTGGTACTCGTCTCGATGTCTTGGCAGCCATCGCTGCGTCCTCCTTTCTGTTCGTGTCGTCGTTCGACGTGCGGGAGGCGAGAGTCGAACTCGCTCAGCGCTTGGCAACGGCATTACGAACCGCCCCACCTCTCCAACCGGTGGCGCTCCCGCGTGATGTGGTCGAGGCGGTGGGAGCGAGAGTCGAACTCGCAACTGACGACGGTGCGCCAGGACGGGTTAGCAACCCGCTGCCTGTGCCGGTAGGCGGACCCCACCAGGTCCTGGGCCGGCCGGCGCCATCTGTCGGCTGGCCTCGCCTTGTTCTGTGTTCTGTTGACTTCGCTGCCAGGGCAGGGCTCGAACCTGCGGGACCCCGGGTCAGAGCCGGGGGTGGGACACCGTCGCCCACCTGGCACCACGTCGTACGCGACGATTCGTCGTACGTGCGGCTCCGGGGACTCGAACCCCGAACCTCCCGGCCCTCGACCGGACGCCTCTACCTGTTTGGGCCAGAGCCGCGTGGGGTGTCCGGCGAGACTCGAACTCGCTTCCTCCGGGGCCACGTCCCGGCGCGTCGACCGCTTCAGCTTCGGACACAGAGCGGACGGCCGGGTTCGAACCGGCGACCTCCACCATGGCAAGGTGGCGCGCTGACCTGCTGCGCTACGTCCGCGTGTGGTGCGTGCCCTCGGCAGGAGTCGAACCTGCACCCGCCTGGTTCGTAGCCAGGTGTCGTATCCGTTGGACCACGAGGGCGTACACATCTCGTACCGCTGTTCAGTTCTCAAGGTTCGGTTTCGTGCGGTGCGCACAACATGAGAGAGCCGCCCTGGTCGGTGTCCCGACGGGCGGCTCCTGTGATGACGAGTTGGGTCGTCAGACGTCAGGTCCGCCGCGTGCCGGGCCACTACCCAGGTAGGAGTGCAGGCGCGCGGACAGGGCGAGGCGCTCGACGCGCATCGCCTGCTGCTCGTGCTGCTGCATCCTGATCACGGCTTCCCTTCCCCGTTCGTTGACAACGCCAACCGTGACAGCCCGATTCCCCGCGGTCAAAGGGTTTATGCGCGGACGGCGACCCCGCTGTCCACAGCGTCGGCGTACCGATCCGGCGGATCGTCGGCAACTGCCCGTAGAGTCGCGGCGTGGCACTGCAGACCTCGCCGGAAGCGCCGGCCGCCGTTCGCACGATCGCGAACGGCATCGCGAGCTGGATCAACCAGCTCGGCGCGGTCTGGGTCGAGGGGCAGCTGACCGACATCTCCGCGAACCGGGGTACGACGACCGTGTTCGGCACCCTGCGCGACACCGACGCGGACGTGTCGATCCGGTTCACCTGCAACCGGCGGATCTTCGAGGCCGTCGACCCGCCGGTCGCCGACGGCGCCCGGGTCGTGGTGAACGCGAAGACGAACTTCTTCCCGCGCCGCGGCACGGTGGCGCTGGCGATCAGCGAGATCCGGCACGTCGGGATCGGTGAGCTGCTGGCCCGGATCGAGCGGCTGAAGCAGCTGCTCGCGGCCGAGGGGCTGTTCGCGCCGCATCGCAAGCGGCCGCTGCCGTTCCTGCCGCACACGATCGGGCTGGTCTGCGGGCGCGACTCCGCCGCCGAGCGCGACGTGCTGGAGAACGCGAAGCGCCGCTGGCCGGCCGTCGCGTTCAGGGTCGAGTACGCCGCGGTGCAGGGACCGTCCGCCGCGGCCGAGGTGATCACGGCACTGCGCCGGCTGGACGCCGACGAGGCGGTCGACGTGATCGTGATCGCGCGCGGTGGCGGCTCGCTGGAGGACCTGCTGCCGTTCTCCGACGAGGGGCTGGTCCGCGCGGTGTCAGCGTGCCGCACGCCGGTGGTGAGCGCCATCGGGCACGAGCCGGACTCGCCGCTGCTGGACCTGGTCGCGGACCTGCGCGCGTCGACCCCGACCGACGCGGCCAAGCGCGTCGTACCCGACGTCCGCGACGAGCTGGACGGGGTGCGGCAGCTGCGGGAGCGCGGGAGCCGGGCGGTGCGCGGGTGGCTGGAGCGCGAGGCGCACGCCCTGGCGGCGGTGCGCAGCCGTCCGTCGCTGGCCGCGCCGGTCGACGGCATCCTGCGGCGCTCGGACGAGGTCGCGGCGCTGGTGGACAGGTCGCGGCGGACGCTGACGCACCGGCTCGACCGGGCCGAGGACGACCTGCGGCACCGGCTCGCGAGCGTGCGGGCGTTGTCGCCGAAGGCGACCCTGGATCGCGGGTACGCCGTGTTGCAGCGCGAGGACGGCCAGGCGGTCCGCGAGGTCGGCCAGGTGACGGCCGGCGACGTACTGCACGCCCGGGTGAGCGACGGGCGGTTCGACGTGGAGGTGAAGTGAGCGACAAGGCGCCGGAACGGCCCGAGCTGTCGTACGAGCAGGCCCGCGAGGAGCTCGTCGAGGTGGTCCGCAAGCTGGAAACGGGCGGAACCACGCTCGAGGAGTCGCTGACCTTGTGGGAGCGCGGCGAGGAGCTGGCCGCGATCTGCCAGCAGTGGCTGGACGGCGCCCGCAAGCGCCTCGACGCCGCGATGAAGGCCGACGCCGAGGAGGCGGAGGGGTGACCGACGCGTTGCGCAGGCTGCTGGTCGCGCGCGGCGCCGACCGGCTGCCGCACGCGGGCGGGTCGCTGCTGGAGCACCTGAGGCGGACCAGCGAGCGACTGGCCGGCTGGGGTGCGGACTCCGACCTGCGAACGCTCGCGCTGGCGCACGCCTGCTACGGCACCGACGGGTTCGGCGAGGTGCTGCTGACCCTGGACGAGCGCGATGTGCTGCGGGACGCGGTCGGTGCGGCGGTCGAGGCCGAGGTGTACCGGTATGCCAGCTGCGGCCGGGACCGGACCTACCCGCACCTGGCCGACCGGCCGCGGGTGCTGTTCCACGACCGTTTCACCGACGCCGAGTCGCTGGTGGACGCCTCCGAGCTGCGGCGGTTCGCGGAGCTCACGGTCGCCAATGAGCTCGACGTCTACCTGCACTTGGACGACCCCGGCGAGGACTTCCGCACCTGGCTGCTCGACCTGGTCGCCCGGATGCGGGACCTCCTCACGGACGCCGCCGTGGCCGACTGCACCCAGTCCCTGCGGCCGGCACCGACGACGTGACCAGCGGCCGCGCAGCCGAGCGCGTGACGAGCGGCGGCTCCGGCGAGCGCGGGACGAGCGGCGGCGCGTGCGGCAGCGGGGCCGGCGAGGTTCGCGTCACGGCTGCCGGTCCGGTTGACCTGCTGCCGGCCGCGGAGGTGCGCGTGGTGAGTTGGCGGGCGGCGTACACGGGTCTGGTTCCGCAGGACTTCCTGGACGCGATGGACGCGGAAGCGATCGCACGTTCGTGGGCGGACAGCCTGGCCGCCGGCCGTTCGCGGCTGCACGTCGCGCGCCGGACGCCTGGGGG